>SLFT01000270.1 GCA_007124105.1 Candidatus Hydrogenedentota bacterium
CATGCATGAGCGACCTCGGATCATGTAAATCTCTCCAACTTGTTGTTATCTCCGGCCCGAGCACGTCAAAAAAAATCACGAGTTATGGTCGCGTCATGCTGCAAGGCGATAGTTCGTCTACATAAGGCCAAAATACCCGCGGCAAAGGCCTGTACGCAACGTGGATGGCGGACACGGGTTCCACATCACCCATATTGTAACACAAAGAAACCTGAGACGACTCGCGACAAATATCCAACGCGGGCGTTGCCCGCAACCCGAAGAACTTCTTGTTCCTGATTGATCATCAACTGATGCTGTGCCCTGAACCAATGAACCATTACGAATCCATCGAAAGTTGGTATACAATGGAAAAGCGTAGTAGAATTCCCTGTGCGGGTCAACGCGCTATCCACGAATGCGGCGTTTGCCGCCGCTGAAGCGGGGCTCCGCAAACACACCTAACCGCCAATGGAGAGTTCCCTCATGGACATACCCAAACAACCGTTGCTGCCAGATGAATTTCCCGGCGCCGTATGGTACGGCGATGAGGAGATTGAAGCGGCGCTGCGGATTATCAAAAACCAGTCGCCCTTCCGCTACTATGGGCCGCACTGTAATTTCGAGGTGGCGCAACTGGAGTCCGAATTCGGTCGTTTTCTGTCCAGTAAACCGGGCGCGAACTGGCCGGAACAGAGCGCGTTGCATGTCACCGCCGTTAACTCGGGGACCGGCGCGCTCGAGGTGGCGCTGGACGCGTTGGGCGTGGGCTGCGGCGACGAGGTGCTTGTGCAGGGGTTTATGTGGATATCCAGCATATCCGCCATCATCCGCAGCCGCGCCATCCCGGTGCTGGTGGATTCGGATGATACATTGAACATGGCGCCCGAGGCCATCCGCGCGCTGATTACGCCGCGCACCAAAGTGATCATGCCAGTGCCCATGCTGGGCGGTTGCGCGCGCATGGGCGCCATTATGGACGTGGTGCGCGACATCAACAAGGAACGCCGGGAACAGGGATTGCCGCCTGTGCGCGTACTCGAGGATTGCGCCCAGGCCCTGGGCGCCCATGCGTATGGCGCGCCAGGCGCGGTTGTCCCCGCAGGCGCTGCCGACGTGTATCGGGTGGGTACTTTTGGCGACATTGGCATCTTCAGTCTGCAAATCAACAAGAATATCTCAGCGGGCGAAGGCGGCATGATAGCCACACGTGACCCGGAACTGCACCGTCGCATTGAAGCGCTGCACAACGCTGGATACGCCAAGGACAGCGCCACGCCCACAAACTGGTACGGCGACACGCCGCTGGGCTGGGGACACGGCAGACGCATGTCGGAGTTGCAGGGCGCGGTTGCGCGCGCACAGCTGCGCAAACTGGATGCCATTCTCGCCAATATGCGCAAGAGCCACCAGCGCTTCGAGGAGCATGTGCGCCGACTGGGCATGACGCCCCGTGCGCGGGCGGACGCGGACAATCCCGGCGACACAGGCTATTATTGTCTTTTTCGGTTGCCGCCGGGGCCGACGGATGACGCGGAAAAGATTGCCCGGGGCCGCGCCGTTGCCAATGCACTGGCCCCCTTTGGCCTGCATCCGTGGTTTCTCCATGATTTCGAGGTTCACGTGTATTACAACATCAAGCCGCTCATGGAAAAATGGCCCGTAAACAATGGGTGCCCCTGGAAGTGCCCGCACAATGCCTTCCACACTGTTTATGGCTACGAACGCGGAACGCTGCAGCATCTGGACGAAGCCCTCGTCACAACCCTGGGCATTAACGTGCCAAGCCGTCTTACCCGGGAACAGGAAGACGCCATTATTGCTGTATTGGAGTATGTGTATAAAACGGTTATCCGGTAGTATGTCAGACTAAACGGCTGCGCTGTGGATGAAGGAAATATATTCTGTCGGCGTTTACGCTGGCTTTTGTTTGATCTGTTGACATTGTGGCCGCGAACGGCCCTGCGTTTAGCCCAACGAAGTTGTTCAGTTGGCGTGGCATCTGTAAAAGAGTAGTAACTGCCTACCAGTCTTGGTAGACAGCTACGAATACGGCTTTATTTCCACGCTATTGTTTTTGGAGTGCGCAAGTCATACTTGCGCTTTATCTTTCGTAGTATCGTAGCCCTTGATTCGGTTAATTGCTATACAAGGCCCACGTAAAAAGGAAAGCGAAAGCGCAAGTATGACTTGCGCACTCCAAAACATACGCCAATAGTGGACGCATGAACGTAATGTCGTGTTTTTGTGATGGTAGACAGTAACAAAGAGTATTTGTTTTCCAAAGGTCTTGACAAGCCATGCGCAAATCCGTCATGATTTGTTCTTCACGATTTATCGCGTTTTCTGCGTTGTGGTTTGTGTGGAAAACAAATTTCACAGGAGGTTAAATAGTATGGCGCCGAATTCTTTTGGCACTGCCGGACTGCGGCTGCTGCAACTGTACGTGCTCTTGTCTTCGTCGGGACGCAGCTATTCACTGACCCGACTGGCCCAGATATTCCGCTGTTCACGACAAACCATATTGCGTATGGCGGGACAACTGGAAATGATGCCGCGTATCGAGTTGGAAAGTTACAAGCAGGGCGGCGAACGTTTCTACCAGATTGATAATGCCTTTTCGCCTGCGGATATCGAGATGGACCTTGAACTGTTGCGCCAATTGATGTTGTGCCGCGACATTGTCAGTCATTTGTTGCCCGCCCCGATTCATGAGGAAATCGGAGAGGCGCTGGACAACGTTGCGGGAAGGGCGAAAAACAAGGACGCCAAATCCACGCTCACCTCGCATTCGCAGGCATTCTGGAAGGGACGCATTGACTACAGTCCCCACCAGACAACCATCCAGCAGCTGTACATCGCCATCGAGCGGGGACGGTTGTGCGACGTTCACTACCAGGCGAAACTCAGTGAACCGGCCAGGGAATTTCACGTTGCGCCGCTGCGCATACTGGCCTTTCGCGAGGCGTTGTATGTGCGCTGCCTGAAATGCTCGGCCGAGGGCGTTGTGCAAAACACCACGCCCATGACGCTGGCGATACATCGCATAAGCAAGGTACAAATAAAACGCATCACAGTGAAGACCGACGACGTCGAAGCGGATACGTCGCATTTCGGTTTCTGGTTCAACGAGGCGTTCAAGGCGCGCATCCGTTTCACGCCCGAAGCGGCCACCTTCGTAAGCGAACGACAATGGAGCGAAGGCCAGGAATTAAAGACACTGCCCGACGGCGGCGTGGAACTTACCTTCACCTCCACAAGCCGTCCGGAAGTGAAATCGTGGGTCTTGAGCTTCGCCGATGCAGCGGAACTGCTCGAACCCGCCGACCTGCGCCAGGAAATACACGACTCGTTGCAGAAGACGTTGCTGGCGTATGACGCGTGAATACTGTTGCTGGTTTCGGCATGGCCAGGGCGGATTTCAGTAGGTTCAGGTCACGCGTGCCTGAGACGCCGCCATAGTGTGCAATCTGGTCCTGGTGAATTGCGAATACCTCCGCCAGAGACAGAAATGCCACGGGTTTCATTTATTCCGCCAACCGCTTGAGGTCTTCGGAATAGGTACGATTCGCCCTCTTGAGCGCGGCATGAAACGCTTTGCCCCGTTCAAGTTCGAGCGCCGGAGTTAATACCAGCGCTTGGCCGTCGGTTGTGATGTCGAAAGCAGTTTCTGCATCCACCCCCCAACAAATCCAAAACCGGCTTAGCGATAATCAGCGCCATGCTGTTTCCATGTTTCACCAATTTCTTTTGCATGCGTCTTATCCTTGAATAATACTACATTGTGAGACCAAAATAGCACCGCCGCGAATCCAATGTCAAGCGATCGAATAGAATCGAACAGAATCCAGCATGCGTCATTACCCTTGGCGCACAAAAGCATAAGCGTCCAGCGCGCGCTTTCGTGCTTCCTGATGGTCTACCAGCGGCGCGTCCTTGACCTGAACCGGGCCATTGTCCTGCTGGTGAAGCCAGCGGCCGTTTGATTGCGCGAACAGGTTCAATATCTCAGGATGATGTGAAATAAGCGTTGCCTGTTGAATC
>SLFT01000491.1 GCA_007124105.1 Candidatus Hydrogenedentota bacterium
AGCCGCCGCAAAAAAAGACTTGCCATGTCCAATTGTGTTGTTTGGCGAGAGCGGTTCCGGTAAGACCCATTTGCTGTGGGCTATTGTCAATCATTTTCGCGAACGCGACGCGAAAGTGGGGGTTGCCCTGATCTCCGCGCAAGACTTTCCGAGCAAGGTCAAAAGCCTTCCAGACAACCCGGATAAGTTGAAGAAGAAGTATCCCGTCATCCTGATGGTGGACGAACTCCACCTGTTTGAAGACAACTTGCAGGAACTCGAACGGGTAATGGCGGCATTCAAGCAGCATAACCAGTATGTGATTGTTGCCACGAATATCCATCCAAGCATCCTGCCGGCTCTCGGCCAAAAGACCAAGGATTTTCTGAACGGCGGCGTCATTGTCAATATTGAAGCATTGCCGAAAACAGAAGGCTCTCCCGTGCCGGAAGTTGTGGTCAAACAGCTTATGACGCTCAAGGCGCGCGTTGCCGAACTTGAGGGTGGTAAAGGCGCGTCCGGCGGCGCGGGGCAAGGAGACGCGGCGTTGCGCGAAGAGTTGGAAAAGACCCGGCACGAACGGGACGTAGCGCGCACAGCGCTTGAGCGCAGCGAAGGGGAGTTGATTGATTTGCGCGAGGAAATGGCCCAGTTACGCGCCGGCGCAACAGCGGATGACGCCGCGGAAGCCGCCGCCGCCGTACAACAGCTGGAGAAGAAAAAAGAGGCGCTGGTGGAACGCATTGCGGCCCTGGAAGACCAGTTGGATGAATTGATTGGGCTTGCGCCGTCTTTGGGCGATGCGCAAGGAGCAGGCGGGCAACCCGCTGCGGGACAGCTGACGGCGGCTCAGGAGGAATCGGAGCTGTTTCGTGTGATTGACGGCATTAAGGAAACGCTGAAACAATACGAGGGAACGACGCCGGACGAAGCGCCGCCAGAGAAAGCGCAGCAAATGCTTTCCACAATAGTTGACCAGTTGAAATCCCTGGAAAAGAAACCTGCCGACAGCGGCGCCGGCAACGAGACCCCGTGAGCGATTGCAACAATTTTTCGGAGCGGGTGCTGAAACTTTTCTTTCAGATTCATCCCCTTGATCGTGTGCCTCGCGCCGGGTTTCTGTTGCGGGGTGTGCCCGAACCGGAATCTGTCGCCGCCCACAGTCATTTTATGGCGTTGCTCGCCCTGTTGTACGCCAACGACTCCCCCGGTATGTATGATGTGGGCAAGCTGTTGTCCATGGCCCTCATCCATGATCTATCCGAGGCGCAATTAATGGATATCCCCATGCCAGTGGCAAACACCTGGCTGGGCAAGGCCAAGGAAGACGCGGAACGCGGCGTGTTCAACACGCTTTTCGATGCGTTTCCGCCCACCTATGCCGATCTGCACGATGAGTTCCTGGCCGCGCAAAGCGCCGAGGCGCGCTTGCTCAGGGCCCTGGACAAGGCGCAAATGATGATCAAGGTGCTGGCTTATGAACGTGAACACCGCGGAAGGCTTGACGAGTTTTGGGAAAAGCCGGGCAACTTCAACGATTACGGCATTGAACCCATTTCGGAATTGTTTGACGCCATCTGCCGTCATGCCGGCAAAACCCGGCCGGTATAATCTCGCTCTGAACACGGCGTCCCCGCTCTCTTTTCGTGAATCCTTGCGTTCGGACTTCACGCAGCGGAAAATACTTATACTTCCTTAACAAGGACGCAACGAAAACCCACGGTATTTTGACGCACATCAGGAAACATCCCGCTGCGGGCGCTGGCAACAAGTTCTGCATCGTCTGACTCGAAGCAGCCGCCGCGAACCGTCTTTTGCGGGAACTTACGCACAAGATCGCCATTGCTGCGCTGCTGCTCATAAGGCGCGAAGGCGTCCAGGGTCCATTCAAACACGTTGCCGGCCATGTCCAACAACGCGTCAGGCGTCTGACCCGCTTCGTGCATGGTCACCATACTGGGCATGCCAAGATAATTCCTGTAATTGCAGCGCGTAGTGTCGGGCGGCGTGTTTCCCCAGGGATATTTGCGATTTTCGGGACCCCGCGCCGCGAATTCCCACTGCGTCTCGGTAGGCAGTTGTTTGCCCGCCCAGCACGCATAGGCCAACGCCTCTTCCCAGGTCACGCCTACCACGGGCTGCTCGGCGCCATTGTATTGTGGATTGCGCCAGAAAGGCGGCTCTGATGCGCCTGTCTCTTTAAGAAAACGTTCATACTGCTCCACTGTGACCGGGTGAATATCCATCCAGAATGGTTTCACGTAGATGTCCGTCTCCGGTGATTCGTCTTTTACGGCGTCGTTGCCCATGCGAAAATATCCGCCTTCAAAAAACACCATGCCCTCGGTGGAAATATTCTGTTGCGAAACTTCGTTGCTCTCCGCGGCAATCCGGGCCTGATAGGAACTATCCAGCGCGTCCTGCAACGCATCGCGAAAGTCCCGAGCCGTTTGCCAGCGTTCGCTTTTTTCCGCGCGTACGGCCTTATCGGCCACGGCGTTAATGCTGGGCGCCACATCAGCGCGCGTGACAGGTCTTTCCGGCGGCAGTTCCCTGGGCGTATGGAGCGTCAGTAGTTCGCGCAAGAGCAGGCCGGCTGTATACACGTCTGTCCGTTGGTCCACAGGCTGGTGCAACACCTGTTCTGGGGCGGCATAGGCAAGAGTGCCCACCACCTTCTTGTGCGCAACAGATTGCGCCTTGTCGCTTTCGGGCGTTCCATCTTCCTCCACCGCTTTGGCCACGCCGAAGTCGAGCACCTTCACCTGGCTGTCCCGCAACATCATGATGTTTTCAGGCTTGATGTCCCGATGCACAACCCACCGATGGGCATAATCCAGCGCGTCAAGAATCTGTACCATAATGCGCACCGCCTGCCGAACAGGAAGATATCGCCTGTCGCGCCGGTAGCGCATGAGAAACGCGCGCAGCGACATCCCTTGCGCGTATTCCATGGAAAGATACAAGATGCCGTCGTTTGTAAAACCAACGTCATGCACAGCAACAATATTCTCATGGCGCAATCGCCGCGCCACCTGCGCTTCACGGAGAAAGAGGCGTCGTCCCTTTTCCGTTCGCAGCACACCGCGCCGAAGAAATTTTAACGCCACTTCTTCGTTGACAAGCGTATCCTCCGCGCGATATACAACGCCCATGCCGCCCCGTCCAATAAACGACTTGACGACATAACGCTCGCCAATGCGGTCGCCCTCGTGAAAATCAATAGCGCTTTTGCCCGAGGGCGCATCGTCGGCAGGTACAGTCACCGGGTTGCCGCAGTTGAGACAGGCGCCTTGTCGGCCTTTGACCGTCGGCGGCACAAGTATTTTTAGACCACAATGGGCACAAGTTACAGGTATCATGCTAAAAAGGTAACTTGCCGGGAGGGGTAAAAACAAGTATGATAGTGGCATTGATATATTATGCATGCCGCCATCGCCTCAAAATGCCGCGCAACAGCGCGTACGAAACGGACGCCGCAACTGCTGTATACTTGTAATACCCACTTGGTTGATCATGAGAAACACGATGCATCGTAAACGAATACCCATAACAGTGCGCCTGCTCTTCGCGGGCTTTATCGCTTATGTCGCTGTCTGTCAAGTAACGGCAGCCAGCGATGATGTGTATGTACGGGCAGAGACAATGCGCGAAGATACTGAAACGGTTTCTGTCTCTCTGTTTCAAAGCGCCATAGATACATTGCCGAGCACACTCGTTTTACTGCTCACCTTCGACAGCGCTAAGGCAGAACCCATTGCCCTGGCAGCATCCAAGACTGACCGCTGGAGCAAGCAAACCGCCCCGCATGTGCGTCTGGCCCCTGCGCATCAGGCGGACGGCGTGCGCGCCGAAGCGGCATTTCACAAGGGTGTTGAAGCGGACGCCACGCTCTCCTGTTTTGTCATAGTCGTATATCAACCAGGTGGAATGCGGCCCCTCCAACCGGGCGCGCTTCTTTCTTTTTCCCTGCGTTTTAAGCCCTGGGACAGCGGGGAGGAAAATTTCTGGATTACGCCTGTCACACCAGACAAG
>SLFT01000408.1 GCA_007124105.1 Candidatus Hydrogenedentota bacterium
ATCCTTTGTGGTGTTAGAAGCATAAATGATGCCAACAGGGGACGCGACCCTGATGTTTTGCTAAACAAAACGATACAAAGATGTTGCGTGAGAATCGGGGAAATAAGAGACAATCAGAGCGTTGCAGGAATGCGACTGTGGGGGAGTAAAGGGTCGCAGGACTGCGTCTTTTAGAATGTCGGCGTGGACACTCAAATTTTATAGGACGTATAGGGCGGTGGGGCAAGCTGTGCTGATTCCCATCAGGTCTATTTTCTGTGGGTTTGTTGCGTGGCTACAAGGATTCCACCTATGGCGTAGTGGCCGAAAATCTACCGCGTGGACTTGGGACTATTAATGCCCAGCCGTTTCATCTTGCGAAAGAGCGTACTCTTATGCATGCCAAGTTCCTGGGCGGCGGCAAGACGGTTGCCCTGATTGCGACGCAACGCATCGCGGATACTCTGGGCCTCCGCGTGTTGTACCGCAGTGGTGAGAGGTATGCTTCCGCTGTCAGCAGCAGCGCGGGCGCCGAGATGTTCCGGAAGACACACCGCGTCAATCATGTCGCTTGTTGTACATAGCACAAAGGCATGTTCCAGGATATTCTCCAGTTCACGAATATTGCCGGGATATTCGTAGGCCATCAGCACAGCCATTGCCTCGGGAGTGACCCCGGAAATGTTTCGGTCCTGGAGCCGATTCAGTTTGGCAATAAATCGTTCAACGAGCAGGGGGATATCCTCCTTGCGTTGACGAAGAGGCGGCAGTTCCATGCGGACAACATTGACGCGGTAAAAGAGATCGCTGCGAAACGCGCCTTTTTCTACCAGCTGGGCAAGGTCTTTGTTGGAGGCTGCAATGACGCGTACATTTGCGTTTACGGACGCTGTTGCGCCCAGTGGCTCGTACGCGCGCTCCTGCAACGCGCGCAGGAGCCGCACTTGCAGGGCCGGGGTAATGTCGCCAATCTCGTCCAGAAGGAGTGTGCCGCCCTCGGCCAGGGCGAAGCGTCCCGGTTTGTCTTTTTCGGCGCCGGTGAATGCGCCGGCTTTGTAGCCGAACAGCTCTGATTCAAGAAGCGTGTCGGGCAAGGCGCCGCAGTTTACTGCCACAAAGGGATGCTTCTCGCGTGGGCTCAGGTGATGGATAGCGCGGGCGAGCAATTCTTTGCCCGTACCTGTTTCTCCCTGAATCAACACAGTGCTGTCGCTGGCGGCCACCTGGGGAAGAATATCGAAAAAGCGGCGCATGGCTGGGCTGCGGCTCACAATATCGCCCATCTCGAAGCGCCCTTCCAATTCTTTGCGTAATTCTTCAACAACGCTCAAATCGCGAAAGGTTTCCGCGCCGCCCACGATCTCCCCTGTGTTGTTGCGCAACAGGGCAGTTGAAACACTGATAGGGATGCGATTGCCCTCTGAATTTATGATGTAGCAGGAACGATTGACCAGGGGATGACCCGTTTCCATGGTGTGGCGCAGTGCGCATGCCGCCTCGCATACGCTGGCGCGAAATACTTCTGAACACGGCTTTCCCAAGGCTTCTTCGCGGGGGATGCCGGTGATGGTTTCAGCGGCGCGATTGAATGACGTAACGCGCCAGCGCTCGTCCACGGTGAACACGCCATCCGAAATGCTCTCAAGGATGGCTTCGTAAGACTGGGGAGCCGCTTTCTTTGTTCGTTTCTTTTTGGGGCTGGATTTCTGTGTCATATTCATTTGTTTGTGCCCGAAGGCGTGAACTATTCTTCCCGGTCTGATGCCTGGACGTCGCTGCTGTATGCCTGATCGCCTGGCAGGCGACCGCTCACTCGCATTAACGTATCGGCAATCCAGTCGGCTTTCCACAAAATCGCCACTGCCGCAGTAATGCCAGGGAGGTATTGTCCAGAATAAGTATAAGAGATATGTGCCGGTTGATCGAATAGGCTTTGAATCAAGGTGTTGCCAACGGTGTTTGCAAGGGACACGCCATTTCTGAGAAGTATCCAAATACCGATAAGGCGAATCCAGAAACCGTACCGTGTAAGAAGAACAAGTTCATTTGAAAAAATAATTTCCGTGCGCTTGCTTCCAGGAAAAAGTGTTCGAATCATCAGGGGACGTTTGAAAAGCAATAAATAGAACAATGCCGCAATAATCATCAGATAAGAGAACTGAACCAGGAGGACGGGAAGCAGTTCGCGCCAGTGCGTCATTTCCAGGGGTGTGGCGAGGGCGAATAGTTGCCAGAAAAACAGCGTAAGAACATACGGGACATGGGCAAGAAGCACACAGACAAGCAGTATGTCTATCAAGTCAGCCTTTGTAAATTTCTCCATGACAGCGTACGCCTCCATCTTTATACGGTACACAATATAGTATACCCCCGACCATATTCAAAGGGCGCCGGACAGCGGTATTATGCGTCCCGCCCACCCATGTCAGTCAATGCGTCATATCAAGCGTTAAATACCTGCAATATATGGTATCATTACATGTAGAGAAGCGTGTGGCTTTCGTTTCATTTATGAATATAATCTGGACGTTTTCGTCTGATATGACAGCGCATGTAAGAAAAGCCAGGTTGTTTTGCCGGGTTCGCAATAGCGTGAAATAGTAAGATTGGCGTCATTGCGATGGAAGCGTGAAAATCCCCGCATCGTTGAACTTAGCGATGAAAAGGGGGCAGCGTACATGTTCCTGGATGCGACAAAAGTCTTTACAAGGAGATACGATGACAACAGGTCTGGATACGACGCAGGCGAAAAAATTGGACGCATTGTTGCGGCTGCTTGACGACGATTCACCGATGGTGCGTGAAGCGGTGTCGTGCGAGTTGCAATCATTCGGCGTTGCTATTGCCCGCCATATTCATAATGAGCGCCTGACATTGAGCCCCATGGAATGGGAGGTTTTGCGCCGCATCTTGTTTGACGCCTATACGCGAGAATTGCGCGACAACTGGGCCGCGTGGGCCGGGCCGGAGGATGATGCCGTCCGGCTGGAAAAGGCTCTCGGTATGCTTGCGCGTTTCCAAAACGGGCCGCGATACCGCCCTGATCTCACGGAATCGCTGGGTGCGCTTTCTGACGAATACGCGACAACAGCGAAAGAGATCAGTTACGCATCGCTGGCGCGCTTTTTGTTTTCCGAGAAAGAGATTCGTTGTATGGAGGAGTCCGACGAAGACGCGGACGCCAGCAACCTGAGCTATGTTATTGAACAGCGGGTGGGGCTTCCCATCAGCCTTGTTTGCCTGTATATCCTGATGGGGCATCGCCACAACTTGAGCATAAGCGGCTGCAACTGGCCCGGCAGCTTTTACGCGCGGTTTCATGAAGACGGTAAATTGTATGTAGTGGATTGTGGAGCGGGCGGCCTTGTACTGGAGGCCGATGAACTGTTGCGGCTTCAGGGTCCTTCACGCGAGGCGGCTGAAGCCGTATTGACGTTGGATATTGACGCGGCAACCCTCGTGCGCCGTGTGCTGAGCAACCTTGCTTTTGCCTACCGTCGGGAAGGCGAGACGGAATGCAGCCTGCTCATGCTTGATTTATTACGCGCCTTGGAGCGCTCCACGCGGCGGGGGTATCACAACAGTACAGCGCAATAGGCAAAGCGCTGTACCTGTGCTGATACGGTGGGTCTATTGGTTTGGCGCTGAGGTTTCAGCGCTGACATCTTCGGTTTGCGGCGGCAGTACGCGTTCGTGTAATTGCGGCGCTGTATTCTCTGCGGGAAAGTAGCGGCCTTCGCCTTCTATAGTGTCCACCACGGCGTCGTTTTCAATTACCTTGACCCCCGGCGGTACAAATATGCGGGCGCTGTCCAGGTCGGCGGCGGTCTGCGTGACAATCTCGTCAATATCAATGAAGAGCTGCGACTCCGCATCGTTTACGATGTGGATACGATAGGGCAGGAAGTCTTCATCTCGCAGGGACAGGTTGACCTCCATGAAATACACCTCTTCGTCAGTGTCGTGGCGCGGCTCGATCTTGATTCCGTGCCGTCCCCGCGCGTCGTGGGTTATCATTAGCTGCACCTGATAGGCCTGTTGCAGCGTTTCCGTGTCGTCGTCAAATCCCAGGAAAAAGATATCGGCCCGCGGATTGTCTTCAATGTCGAAAATAGTGAGTTGCCGAATCTCCGCGTCATATTCGTAACCGCGGCGGCCGTCCACCAGGATAATACGCTCGGGGTTATCAGTAGCGAACATGATGCGTCTCGGTCGCGAATAATACAGCGTCCCCTGTGTTGTCAGCACTTCGTCGGGCAGGAATGTTTTTTGCGTAAACGCGGCCCGTAGTGCGCCGATGTCGTCTCGTTTTTCCCTGAATGTCTGGAAAAACGATTCAATGTCGTCTGCTGCGGCTGTGGTTGTTATAACGGCGGCGATTATTACTGCTAGTGTTATGAGCGTTGTCTTATAGTGCCACATGTTATCTGAAATCCTTTGCCGCCATGAACCCGTGGACAATACGGGGCATAAAAAAATACCTGCCGTTATGGACGTGGTTCGTTCGGAGGCGTCCGAACGCATCCGACCGGTACGGACATGTTACGTGCCATGAGTATGTAGACCTGCGTCGCGACCGTCGGTTTCGTCTTCCCGCGGGGCAACGTTTTCAGCGGCGTTTTCCTTGTGTTCTTCCTGCAGCTTGTCGGGCTCGTTTCCTGGGGACTCTTCATCGTGACGCGACGGCGTATGAGCGCTGGACTTCTCGACCACGTATTTGCCCTCGGTATTTTCGGCTCGTGGAATCTCTCGCAGCAGGTTTTCATGGGTTTTCAGTATTCCCGCGATATCGTCGCGGATACGGTCGCGTTCTTCCATGAGCCGCCGCATCTCAGAGCGCAACGCATCCGGTAACCGCTCCATCCTGAACTCCGCCTTTTCCTTGGCCAGTCGCGCTTCCTCCAACAGTGCATCGGCCTGTAATCGTGCCGATACGACAATGTTTTCACTCATCTTCTGGCTGCTGACCAATGCGCTTCGCAGGGATTGTTCCATCTCACGAAACATCTCGATTTCATTTTTCTGGTTTTCCGTTTGCCGCTTGAGGTCTCGGTTTTGTGTGATAAGCGCCTCAAGTGCGTCTGCGGTTCTTTCGAGCAATGTGTCCACCTGATTTTTCGAATAGCCGCCAAACAGGTTTGTTTTCAGGTCAGCGTTGCAGAGGTCCGCCGGCGTCAAGGCATTCTCTTCACCTGATGTTTCGTGAATTACCCGGTCAGTTTGCATCATGCGCATCCTTTTCGGTATCGGCGGCTGCCGTCTTACAGTTGACGGCGCATCGTTGCCGTTATGTTCCCAGCTCACTGGAACGTTTCACGGCGGCCTGGTACGCCGTTTGAATCATAGCAGTGAAGTCCGCTGCGCGCATTGCTTCCAGCGCTGCAAAGGTAACGCCGCCCTTCGATGTTACCTGTTCTCTTAGAACGTCCGGCCGCTCCTTTGAGGATACAAGCAACTGCCCCGCGCCCAGCAATGTTTGTCCGGCCAGGCGCAAGGCGGTGTCTTCCGGGAGCCCCTGGGCTGTTGCCGCTGCCACCAGACATTCGGCAAGGTAAAAGAAATATGCCGGCCCGCTTCCGCTTAATGCGGTGACCGCGTCCATCTGCGATTCGGGTACTATTTCCGCTATGCCGACGGCCTCGAAAATGGCGCGCGCGTCCGCCACATCTGTTTCGGCGCAGGCGTCGCAGCAGGCAATGGCCGCCGCGCCGGCGCCGACGAGGGCGGGCGTGTTTGGCATGACGCGAATAATTCGGGCGTTGGCGCCAAACCGTGTTTTCAGGGTTGCTATGGAAATACCCGCCATAATGGAGATAACCCGTAGATCGGGGCGTGCTGTGTCGGTTATGGGCGCCAGGGATGCGTTAAGCATTTGCGGTTTAACCGCTAACACGAGGGTGTCGCAGGCGTCTAAAAGCGTTTGCGGCGTATCCGCGCATCGAATGCCCAGCGCTTTTGCTTCTGTCATACGTTCGGGCGCGGGGTCGTAGGTGTGCAATTGCGCTGGTTTCAATGCCTGTTGCTCCAGTAACCCGGACGCAATAGCGCTTCCCATGTTGCCGTATCCAAGAAATCCGAAAATACCGGATAAGGTGCGCATTGTTTTTCCTTTCAATGAAGGCAACGCTTGTGCGATGCCTGTGATCGGGGGTGCTATATATCCCGCGGCGATTTTTTCACGTCCACGATAACGCCTTTGAATTCCTGCACAACGGCGGCGATTCCTGCGTCTTCCAGTAAATGCTTTAAGTCCTCCTGGACAACGCCGACGTCCGGCGCAGAGCTATCGCTCTGGACAGTTGTCGGCTTTGGCGTCGCCTTGGCGCGCACAGGCGGCCGCGCCTGAAATGTTTTCACATTATCCGTTTCCTGTTGCAGAAACGATTCAAGGGCAAGGCGGTTTTCGGAATCCTGAAAGAACGCAAAAGCATTGTCCGCGCCGGGCTCGAACTCGATCACCAGCGCGCCTGCGTTATCCAGTTCCCCGGGTTGCCCGCGCCCCAGCCAGATGCCCATGTTCAAATTGACCTCGCCCGCTTTGTTGACCAGCGTACGCCATTGTTTTTCCTGTTGCTGGCCGCCGAAGTGAATGCGCCGTTTTGTTGCCGGTACCGCTGGCGCACTGTCAACCGGCCGGCCTAACGAGGGTTTGGCGGCGGCGCGGCTTCATCGCCTGCCGCGGCAATGCCGCCCTTGCCCAGCAACAAAAGTTTTTCCATGACGGTATCAAGCGAAATTTCTGCGTCCACACGGGAAACACGTATGAGAAGCGTTTCAAGGGCTGTGCGTTGCGCTATCTGCGAATCAAAGCCATTTACCAGTTCCGCGAACTGTTCCACCAGTTTAATGAGTTTGACAACCGTGAACTTCTTCGCGCGCGTGTTCATGGCCTCTATTTCCGCTTCGGGCAGCCGCAACAGTATCTCGCTGCTGTCTGCGGTGCGGCACACAAGCAGGTTTCGGAAGTAGCGGAGAATGTCCTCGGCAAACTGTGACAGGTCCTTGCCCGCGGCGACCACTTCTTCAATAATCTCGAGCTGCCGCGCCACATTGCTTGTCAACATGGCGTCGCACAGATCATGAAAAGATTGCCAGGCAACCAGGCCGAGCACATCAAAGACATCTTGGAACGTGATTTCCCTGTCGCAGTAAGTGATCAGTTCGTCCAGAATGCTTTCCGCGTCGCGTACACCGCCCTCCGCAATACGCGCGATGGCGTAGAGGGCCTCATCGGTTGCGGTAAGACGCTCTTTGGCGAGGATATTCTTGAGCAGCGACACAATTTCGTTAATGGCAACCCGCCGGAAATCGTAGCGCTGGCATCGCGAGATAATGGTAGCGGGGATTTTATGCGCTTCCGTGGTGGCCAACACGAAGATGGCGTGGGCTGGTGGTTCCTCAAGCGTTTTCAGCAACGCGTTAAAAGCGGAGGTGCTCAGCTGATGCACCTCGTCAATGATGTACACCTTGTATCGGCTGCTGCTGGGCACCATCCCGACATTCTCGCGTATTTCGCGAACATCCTCCACCTTATTGTTTGACGCGCCGTCAATCTCGATCACGTCAATGTTGTTGCCCGCCGCGATGGACACGCAATTATCGCATTCGCCGCAGGGGGACACTGTGGGGGCATCGCCTTCGGCGTTTGTGCAGTTGAGCGCTTTGGCCAGAATCCGGGCTGTGGTGGTCTTGCCTATTCCGCGCGACCCAATGAATAGGAAAGCGTGGTGAATACGTCCGGAAGCAATGGCATTGGTAAGCGTACGCGTAATGTGTTTTTGGCCAACGACGTCGTCGAATGCCTGAGGCCGCCATTTACGCGCTATCGCCATGTACTGTTCGGCTGCCATGTAGAACCTCGGATACGGTTATGTTTTCTTGGGGCCTATGGAAAAAATATGCCCGCGCACCCGCCATCGAACACCTGTCCAGAACGGCCTCGGCGGTCGCCAACTCGGGCCAGGCAGCCCTACAGCACACGAGAAACTCCGACTGCGGCTGCTTCCTCTCGGACCTGACCGGGTTCGCCGGCATCTCGTTGAGTAGGACCCAGCCGTCAACGTCGCGTGCCCCGAACCTGACTAATGGACAGAATGCCCTCCGGCGGGAATTCAACCTCGCTAAAGCGGATTGCGAGTCACAGGACACCGCTAACTTCCCGTCTAGCGCGGGCAAAACAAGTATTCCCTTACAGAAAACCAGAGAACAGGAAGCGTAGCATATAGCCATGAAAGGTGTCAAATAAATGCGTGTCAGCCTGAACCGCCAGGCCGATTTTTCGCGTTGGCTATCCCTTCATAAAGCGGCGTTTTAGTTTTACAACGAGACCAGCAAGTTTTACCGCGAAATCTTGCGGCGGCGGCGCGCCTGTATCGCCATCTGCGTTGGCGACAGCGGTGTCGAAATCAGGCATGACGCCGTCTGGGCCGTACATCTGTTCCATTATTTTCAAGACATTTTTCTTTATCATGCCGCGCATGGGCAGTTCGGCCATAATGCCATACATGGCGGCGTTGCCTTGTTCGGCCAGATTTGGGTTGGCGCGGGCTTCTTGGACTGCTGCGCGCAGGTCTCCAAGAAAGGCGTCGGCGGCGTCCAGGTGTCCCGGTGTGACCATGGCATGAAGCGCTTCAGGCTTTTGAAGCCGGTCTACATGCCATCCCTTTTTCTCCATTAAGTCGCCGACAACGTACATGCGCAGCGCGGGGTCCTCGGATGCGTATGCGAATACACTCATCTCGGGCGCGCCCAGGATTTTGAGGCCCGGTATGGCGGCGATGCCCTCGGTCAGCTTGCGCGTGGCTTCCATGACGATGCGCGCCTGTTCGGTGTAGCCGTTGACGCCCAGCGCCTGCATGGCCGCCCATGCAGCCGCGATGGGTCCTCCCGAGCGCGTACCCAGCAACGCAGGCGAGATGAAGATGCCGCCAGGCCATTCGGTATACACGAAGAACTGATGCTTTAGATAGTCCATGTTTCGATACAGGACAACGGAGGCGCCCTTGGCGCTATAGCCGTATTTATGGACATCCGCCGCTATGGATGTGACGCCGGGAACGCGAAAATCGAAGGGGGGCACTGTATGGCCGAGTCGTTCGACAAAGGGCAGCATGAAACCGCCCAGGCAGGCATCCACATGGAGCGGCACACCCGCTTGTTGCGCAACCGCGCCGAGCTCCGCAATGGGGTCCATTACGCCGAAGGGATAACTGGGCGTGGAACCTACGATCAGTACCGTGTTGCGGTTTACCCGCTTGCGCACCGCGTCGGCGCTGACCCGGTAGTTTGCGTCCACGGGAACACGCACAGGTTTGACGCCGAAATAGTGGGCGCCCTTTTCGAATGCAACGTGGATGGATTCGGGCACGATCATCTCGGGGTTGCGCAGCCAGGGACGTTGCGCGCGCGCGCGGTCGCGATAGGTTTTCACTGCCAGCAAACAACTTTCTGTGCCGCCTGCCGTCATTGTCCCTACGACATTTTCGTCGCCATGCAACATGGATGCGGTCATGCGCACCACTTCCGATTCAAAACGCTTGAGGCTCTTGAAGGCCAATGGATTCAAGGCGTTCTCGGAAAAGAACATGCCGTGCGCTTCCTTGAGGAACTGGGTGTGCTCTTCGCCGAGACTATAGACAAGGCTCCAGGTGCGGCCGCCGCGCCAATCGGCGTCGTCCTGACCGTAGTGTTGCATTTGTTCCAGCAAACTTTTATGGTTCTGGCTTGTTTCAGGGATGCGTATTGTGTTCATGAAAAACCTTTCATTGAGACTATGACAACAGGGTGCGCATAAGATAGGCCACAAAGATGCCCAGATAATTGCCGACTGCGTATCCGATGATGCCGGTGGTAATGCCTGATAAAAGAATATGCTTATTGTGCAGCGCCTCGGCGATGGGCGGCACAAACGGTGGCGAACAAATCGCTGAGATGGAGGTAATAATAAAGGTGTCTGTGTCAATATGCAACAAACGGCACAATATCGCGTGCAGCCCCGCGCCACCGAATATAACCAGTGTCACGACAAACAGCGCCGGATAATGAATGTGCGTCAATATGCTTGCGTCAACCATTGAACCGACTACGCAGCAGAAGAGGTAGATAATGTACATGCCCCATTGGAACGCAAATTTTGTTTTACGGACAGGCGTGAAGAACGAAGCGCCAATGCCCAGGGTGGTGATGACCACGATAGCTACCGCCGCCGCGGCGTTTTCGGAAAAGAAGCTGCTGATATAAACACCGATCAGTACTATGGCTCCTGACAGCAAGGAAAGGAGCAACAATCGCGGCCATGAACCAGGACGCAGCAGGCCCTGAAAAGCCAGAACGCTCTCTGTTTCCGCTTCCTCCTGTTCAGTGGCCATGTCGTCCGGGGCAATCGCTGCGAAGGGCGCCAGCCATAGTCCGAAAAAACGACGGGCGACAGTCATGCAGAAAATGATATAGAGAACCGATACCACCGTATCATAGGTATGAAAGATAACGAAGGTGTCCTTGCTTACCCCCAGCGCTGTTCGGATGGCGGCCACATTGGGGGTTCCGCCTGTGTAGACGCCCGCGGCCATGCCGCCCAGTTGCCAGCTGTCGGCCATCAGAGGACGCACCAGTATACTCCCCAGCATTGCCATTACAACAGTTGCCAGACACGCTGCCGTCATGGACAACAGGGCTTTGCCGGCCAGCGCAAACCAGCGCCGAACGTCGAGGGTGAATAATAGCAGCGGTAGCGCAAAAGCCACGGCGCCGTTTGCAAGCAGTTCCTGGTGGTCACTCGCTGTTTCGGGGAAGAACCCGGCATTTCCCAGCGCAATGCCTACGGCATAGCATAACAGTACGATGCCCACTTTCCGCGCGGCCGCCATCTTGTGGCAGGCGATGATTGCCGCCGCGGGAAGCATGGGATAAATGATCATCTGCCAGGGCATTGTTGATTCCTTCAAGAGCACGTACATTGAGTTTTGCTATTCACGATGAGCAAACGTTGAGGCAAGACGCAAGACCCGGAATGGGGGGAATGCCGTGATAGGCCCGAATGAATACGGCATAGTATATGAAAAGTGGGGGAATAAAATGCAAGATATGCGCGCCAGGTGAAACTGGAATAAAACAGCGGAGCATATCGTTTTGTACAGTAGAAGTTTAGTAATTGTTTGCCGTTCATTTATTTAGTATCCAACTATTTGGAAGGTTAATTCTATGAGTTTTAAGCAGCCTGTACTGACCTATGGCCTTGACGGACTCGCCCCGTATCTTTCTGAAGAGCAAATGTCGTACCATTATGGCAAACATCACGCGGCCTATTTTACCAATCTGAACGGGTTGGTAGAAGGAAAGCCTGAGGCCGACCTGGCTCTTAAGGACGTGGTGAAGAAAGCCGAGGGGCCTGTGTTTAACAATGCCGCGCAAGCGTGGAACCACAGTTTCTTCTGGCAGTGCCTGTGCCCTTCCGGCGGCGGTCAGCCTGCAGGCGATCTGCTGATGGGCATTGAACGTGATTTTGGGTCTTTTGACAAGTTCAAAGAACAGTTTTCGACTGCGGCGGCAAAATTATTTGGTTCTGGTTGGGCGTGGCTGGCGGCAGAACCGACCGGTAAGTTGGTTATTATGCCCTTGAGCAATGCAGATACGCCGTTAAAGCACGGCAACGAGCCGCTGATGACGCTTGATGTCTGGGAACATGCCTATTACATTGACTATCGTAATTTGCGCCCGAAATTTATTGAAGGTTTTTGGGACGTGGTCAATTGGGAGTTTGTGGCAGGCAATCTGACGCAGCCCTTCCAGGAATAGAGGTCTGCGACGTTTGGTTTTTGTTGTACTTATTGCCATGACCATTCGGTGTGATGGCAATGTGCTTGCATTGTATTGTTTAATAAAACCTGCAGCGTTATGGATTGTTGCGGCATTGCGAAGAGATGTCAGAAGTGTTTAGCCGCTTTTTTATCGCGTATGAGCCCCGCCATTTATTTTGGCGGGGTTTTTAGATTGCCGTCTGCATATTCGTTGTCGGTTGCATCCATTAGTACCGGAGTCCAATAATATGCCCAAGAAAAAGAAGCCAACTATTAAGGTTTGTACAGGGCCGTGTTGCGCGGAGCGCAAGAGCAAAAAAATTGCCAAGCGTCTTCTCGAAGAGATTGAACAGGTTGGTATGCAAGATAACGTTTCCGTCAAGAAATGCGATTGCGTGGGGCATTGTAAAGAAGGCCCTGTTGTTCTTTTCCCTCGAAGTGCGCTTGCGTTCGAGGGGGTAAAACCCAAAGACATACCGAAAGTGTTGCGCAAGATAATCACAGCAATGGAATGATATGCGCTTGTGTTTACTTCGTGCTCTACTCGTTCTGCGCTTGTGAATATGGCGTTACATCGTGATATACTGGATTCGATCATATCTGATATGGGAAGTTTGTTCATCTGGCGAAGCTTAAACGATTTCAGCCGCCTCGGTTGCCCGCTGATCCCAACACAGTTTGACGTGTAGTCGGCTGGCAACTTGCACAAGAAGCCCGATGCGACGCAATCTTTACAGGCGCCTGACAATACCCCGTGCGATATGTGCGGCGAGCTTTGCGGGCGACCCGAGGAAAGCCATGTTGAAAAAATTGATGAGCAGTTATGCCAAGCGTGTCGCGTTGCCGCCGGGCACATTGGTGCATCTTGGGGAGCGGGCGCTTGATGTCGCGTTGTTGTCGCTGATAGTGTATGACAAAGATACACATGCCCAATACGAACCAGCGTCGTTTGACGAGGCATTCGGTTACATGACGCCCGAGGTGGTTTCCTGGTTGAATATTACCGGATTGCACGATACAGCTTTGTTGGAGGCGGTGGGCAAAACATTTGATATCCACCCCTTGACGCTTGAGGATATACTGAATGCCGGGCAGCGTCCGAAAACGGAATTTTTTCCTGAGTATGTGTTCTTTGTGTTAAAGATGATTCGCTATGACGACCGCGCTCACAGCCTGGATATAGAACAGGTCAGTCTTATACTGGGAAAGAATTTTGTGATAACCTTTCAGGAGCGTCCGGGAGACGTCATGGATGCGCTTCGCGACCGTATTGCGCGTGGAAAGGGGCGCGTACGCCGGCGCGGCGCCGATTATTTGTTTTATTCAATCGTTGACATTATCATTGACCACTACTTTACCAGCTTGGAACGCGTCGGTGATGATATCGAACTTCTGGAAACGCAGATTCTCGAAGCGCCGTCGGCGGCATTGACCACGGAGCTGCATCGCATGAAACGCGAACTGCTGTTCTTGCGCAAGGCTACCTGGCCCATGCGTGAACAGATTATGTCGTTATTGCGCGAAGAACACCCGCACATTACAGAAGACAGCGCTCCCTATTTGCGCGACTTGTATGATCATACTATCCAAATCATTGATACAATCGAGACGTTTCGGGACATGCTTGCCGGACTACTGGACGTGTACCTGTCCAGCGTAAGCAACCGCATGAATGATGTTATGAAGGTGTTGACGGTTATTGCCACGATATTTATCCCCTTGACATTTATTGCCGGCGTTTACGGTATGAACTTCGAATACATGCCCGAGCTGCATCAGCCGTTCGCGTATCCGGCCGTGCTGGTTTTGTGTGCGCTTATCGCGGTTGGCATGGTCATGTATTTCAAGCGAAAAGGGTGGCTGTAATCTGTTGCTTCGAGATTCGTTGTTTCACAAAGCATATCAGGAGATTAGCATGGAATCATTGACGCCAGCGGAAATTGTCCGCGAGTTGGACAAGCATATTATTGGTCAGAACAAGGCAAAACGCAAGGTGGCAGTAGCGTTGCGCAACCGATGGCGCCGCCTTCAGTTGTCCGATGAATTGCGCGAGGAAATCATTCCCAAAAACATTATCATGATTGGTTCCACGGGTGTGGGTAAGACAGAGATTGCGCGGCGTCTGGCGAAGCTGGTTGACGCCCCGTTTGTGAAGGTTGAGGCAAGCAAATTTACCGAGGTGGGTTATGTGGGGCGCGATTGCGAATCCATGATTCGCGAATTGACCGAAGCGGCGGTGAAAATGGCGCGGGAGGAACTGCGCCAGGAATGCGAAGAAAAGGCGCGTGTCCAGGTGGAAAAGCGCCTGCTGGATTTATTATTGCCGCCGCGCAGACAGCCCGAGCACCGCGCTGAATTCAAACCCATGGACCCGGAGCAGGGC
>SLFT01000260.1 GCA_007124105.1 Candidatus Hydrogenedentota bacterium
GAACACCGCGCCGGTGTTCGCGCTGGATACCAGGCGTTGATAGCGTTTCAACCAGCCGTCCAGTTGTCTGTCGGGCGGAGCGGGACGATTCCTGGCCCGTTCCTCCAATTCAGCGTCTGTCAATTTTATGTTGATGCTTCGTCCGGGGATGTCAATCTCGATGGTGTCCCCGTTCTGTATCAGGCCGATGGGACCGCCTTGCGCCGCTTCAGGACTGACGTGGCCGATACAGGCGCCGCGGGTTCCGCCGGAGAAACGCCCGTCCGTAATAAGGCTGACGCTGGCGCCAAGGCCCGCGCCCATCACCGCCGATGTGGGCGCAAGCATTTCGCGCATGCCCGGCCCGCCCCGGGGCCCTTCATAGCGGATAACGACCACATCCCCCTCTTTCACTTTGCCGTCCAGGATGGCGCGCATGGAGTCCTCTTCGCTCTCGAAGACCACCGCGGGACCGGTATGTCGCAGGATGGCGGGGTCCACGCCCGCTTCCTTGACCACGGCGCCCTCGGGCGCCAGGTTGCCGAAAAGAATGGCGAGGCCGCCCGTGGGGCTGTAAGGCGCGTCCACTGTTTTGATTACCTCGTGGTCTTCCGAGCGTTTGCCCGCGACGTTCTCGGCCAACGTTTTCAGCGTTACCGTCTTGCAGTCGGGATGCAGAATGCCGGGACGTTCGAGCAGTTCGCCGAGGATGGCGTGGATGCCGCCCGCGCGGTCCACGTCCTCAATATGCCATTTATAAGACGGCGACACCTTGCATATATTCGGTACGCGCGCGCTTACTTCATTGAGCCGTTCGAGAGGATATTCCACGCCGGCCTCGTGCGCCACCGCCAGCGTATGCAACACCGTGTTCGTCGAGCCGCCCATGGCCATATCAAGCGCAAAGGCGTTGTCAATGGATTCCGGCGTCACAATGTCGCGGGGGCGCAGGTCGGCCTCAAGTACGCGCAACACCTGTTCGGCGGCGTTGCGCACCAGCATACGGCGTTCCGCTGTGGTCGCGAGAATGGTGCCGTTGCCGGGCAACGCGATGCCAAGCGCTTCGCACAGACAGTTCATCGAGTTGGCGGTAAACATGCCCGAGCAGGAACCGCATGTGGGACACGCTTTCTGTTCCAGTTCCTCGAGTTCGCTGTCCGTCATCTGGCCGCGTGTATACTTGCCCACGCCCTCGAAAACAGTTATCAAATCGCACGTGTCTCCGTTGGCCAGCTTGCCCGCCGCCATGGGGCCGCCGGACACAAACACGGTGGGAATATTGCAGCGCATGGCGCCCATCAACATGCCGGGGATAATCTTGTCGCAATTCGGGATGCACAGCATCGCGTCAAACTGGTGGGCGCGGACCATGGTTTCCACGCAGTCGGCGATAAGTTCACGCGAGGGCAGGCTGTATTTCATGCCGCCGTGACCCATGGCAATGCCGTCGCAGATGCCGATGGTGTTGAACTCGAAGGGCACGCCGCCCGCGGCGGTAATAGCCTCTTTCGCCAGCCGTCCGAATTCGTCCAGATGCGCATGACCGGGGATAATTTCCACAAAACTGTTGCAAACGCCAATAAAGGGTTTCTTAAAATCCTCGGGGCTTTTCACTTTTCCCGTGGCGTACAACAGCGAGCGATGCGGCGCGCGCTCGAATCCTTCTTTTACAATGGCGCTTCCCATAGTATAATTCTCCTTGCTTCTTGTTGAAAGTCAAAATACGCTGGACAACCCGCTGCCGCTTATCGCATTCGCCACGGCAACTGAATAAGTAAACGCGCCCGCGAAAACGCATGGTGTGGCATGTATTCCAGCATACACCGGGTGTGCCCTTATTTTCAACGAAAGCGGGCGAAAGCGGGCGTTAAATTCGTGAGGCGGGGCTGCGCTCTTACTTGCTGTTGCTTCGTTGGATGGAGGCAACGTTCGCCAGGAGACGCTACGCCGCAGCCGAAATACAAATTTCCGCGTTAATCTTCCATCTGATGCCGCGCAGATGGGATTGTTCCTGTAGCCTCTTTTCTGGTCGCTTTTAGCCTTACCACATTCCAGCCCTCGCTACGCAATCTTTCCTCGGCGCGTCTCGTGTCTTCAACAATACGGTCGAGGTCAAAACCAAACGTGCGGGCGTGATTTTCCCTATATCCCCGTATTTCATCAATAATGGATGTGTTATTCATCATGCTCCTCCATAAGGGCCTGCGGCGTACATAGGACCGTTCCAGGATACCCAAGGGATTGGACATACAACATTGCCTGATGCGCTACCCGTGCGTGCGCAATATGACGACAATTCCATGACAGAAGATAATCCATGCCCGCTACTACGGCAGTAGCAATATGAAGGACGTCTTCCGCCGCGTTTTTTGGAAGCGCCAACACCGCCAATAGTTGCTGAGCAAGACTTCTTGCTTCATCGTCTACGGCCAGCACATCCATACCATAAAGCGTCTCTAATCTTCTTGCCGCGGCTTCTGGGTCTCCCTGTGAGGCTTCGGCCACAACCCGCGCCGATACGAACAAGTCGAAACGGTTGCGACTGTATTCCCACCAGTCGCGGGTTATTTGTTGACACGCTGACACAATGATGTCGCGGCTCGGCCTGGCGGTAAGATAACTCACCACCGATGTCTCAATATAAACCTTGGGCTTCATAGATCACCTGACAGGTAGTATGAAAAACCTTGTTGTCGCGTTATTGAGTGCCGCAAATACATTCAGATTGCTCTGTTCGCAATGATCATAGCGGCTCCTAAGTCATTGTGGGAAAGACAACCAGGACTTTCCATAAACGCGCGTATTCATCTCTCTGTAAATAAGTATATCTTTTTATGGATTATAATGCAATGGGCGGGTGGAGACTTTCCTGTAGAATGCGTCACCCGCCATCACCCAGAGCTGCTATTTCTGCTTTCACGGACTCGGTACAAGCCGGTGCGGGCCGTGGGGGATAGCTGCCGACTTGTACTTTATTGACGGGAATTTGATCGCTTTGCGTCAAAATCGTCATAGTATAGGTAAAGAGTAGTGTGTCGGGTTTCAATGTAAAGGGAACCGGCCAGTGAGCCAGGCGCAAGAAATAGCTGACATAGCGCTGATGATGCGCGTACGCAAGGGCGAGGCAGACGCTTTCGAAGCGTTGCATGAACGCTATCAGCGGCGAATGCTCAATTTCTTTTACGGAATGAGCCGGGACGCGTCCATTGCGGACGAGCTGTGTCAGGAAACCTTTCTGCGCGTATGGCAGGCGCGCAGACGCTACCGCGCCACGGGCAGTTTTCCCGCGTACCTGTTTGGCATTGCGCGCATGGTCTGGCGCGAGCATTGTCGCCGCCAATCCAGGGATTGGATGCTGCGCGAACGCGCGTTCACCGGCGAGAATGCCGAGCCGCGCGTGGCGGCGCGTCTGGCGCCGGACTACGTGGCGGTGTGCGGCGAGGTCGAATCGCATATCCTGGCCGCGTTGCAGCAACTGCCCGAGGAACAGCGTATGGTGTTCGTGATGCGCACCATACGCGGCCTCTCGCTCGCCGACATCGCGTCGGCCATGGACTGCCCGGTCAACACGGTCCGTTCCCGAAAAATCCTGGGCGTGAAACGGTTGCGTCACCTCCTGGACGCCCTGTTCCACCGTCATGAAGACCGTATTCTCGAGGAGGATCGGCAACGATGAACTGCAAAATCACACAAAGCAAGATACTGGACTATAGCGACAACGCGCTCAACCAAGATGAAATGCGCGCCTTTGAAGTGCATCTGTGCGGGTGCGACGAGTGTCGCGAAGAATACCGCGCGTTAAAATCCTTTTCAGACACCTGCGCCGAGTTCGTTGTTTATCCCGAAAAGCCCTATTCCTTTAACGTCCTTCGCGCGCGCATGGCAACCATACGCCCCCTGGATGAAGTGGTGGCCTTCATGCCGAAGATGCGTTCCCAGGGCCTTGTTGCGCGCTTCGCCATGACGATGCTGCTCATTGCCTTCGCCGTCGCCCTGCCCACGGCC
>SLFT01000101.1 GCA_007124105.1 Candidatus Hydrogenedentota bacterium
AAAAATCAGGTCGCGTCGTTCGTTTCAGTGGCGTCCGCTACTTGTATGGCGCCGCCCAGTTGCGCAAGGTCTTGCACAAACCCCGGATAGGTCACGTCCACCGCGTCCGCGCCGTGGATGCGCACTTCCTCTGTCATGGCAGAGGCGGCGATGGCCAGGGCCATGATCACACGATGGTCGCCATGACCCGCCACATCGCCGCCATGCAACCTGGCGCCTTCAATGATCATACCGTCGTCAAGTTCCGTAATCTTCGCGCCGAGTTTCTCCAGTTCCATGCGCATCACCGTGATGCGGTCGGTTTCCTTGAGTCGCGCCTGGGGCACATTCACCAGGCGCGTTTCGCCCTCGGCAAAGCAGGCCAGCGCGGCCATCATGGGCAAGGCGTCGGGCGTGGCATTCAAATCCAGTTCCGCGCCGCGCAAGGCTCCCGCGCACACACGGATGCCGTCCTGTTCGCGGGATATTTCCGCTCCCATGGCTTGCAGATAGTCAACCACGGCCTTGTCGCCCTGGGTGTCTTCCATATCAAGCCCCTGGCACAATACGTCGTTTCCGGGCAGCGCGCCGGCGGCGAGGAAGAAGGTGGCCGAGCTGAAATCCGCCGGTATGGCCCGCTGCACCGGTTGGTATTGTTGGCCGCCGGGGATATGGAATTCGCTCAATCCATCGTCGTGCGCGACCTGAACGCCTTGCTTCTGCAGCCAATCAAGGGTCATTATTACGTAGGGTTTTTCGTTCAGCATCGGCACCAGCAACAGTGTATCGCTTTCGGCCAATGGCGCGTTCATCAGCAGCGCGCTTACATACTGGCTGGTAACGGCTTCGACTGTTGCCTTGCCGCCGCGCATCGGCCCGCTGACGACAAAGGGCGGCATGCCGTTGCCGCGCGTCGCCTCGACTTGCGCTCCCAACGCGTTCAGCGCCTCCGCGAGGGGACCGCAGGGACGTTGACGTACCTGTCCGTCGCCGGTAAGCACCGCCTTGCCCGACCGCAGCAACGCGGCGCTGCCCAGCGCCATGCGCATTGTCGTGCCGGAGTTGCCGACGTCAATCACGTCCCCGGGCGTTTCAAACAGGCCGCCTGTGCCCTGTATATGCCAGCAGTCCGGCGTTTCAGTAATGGCAGCGCCAAGCAGCCCGTAGGCCCGTCGCGCCGCGCGGGCATCCGCTGACTCGAGCGGATTGCGTATAGCGCTTGCGCCCGAGGCGAGCGCCGCCGCGGCCACCGCGCGGATGGTGTGCGATTTCGAGCCGGGTATGCGTACCGCGCCCTTGAGCTTGGAACTGTGAACAACGAAGTCCATGATTATGCGCCTTCCATGTTATCGGTTATGTCGTCCGTCGCTAATGCCTGTTGCCAGTCCGCGGGGAGAACGCCGTGGTTCTCGAAACGCAACTTGCGGCTGTCGCCGCCTGCGTGTTCCAGGAAAATGTCCAGTCGCCGCTCGGGCAGAAATCGCGGCGCGCGATCGGCCCATTCAATGACGCACACGCCGTCGGACTCGATGAAATCCTCATAGCCCAGCGTCAGTAGTTCGTCTTCGCTGCCGAGCCGATACAGGTCTATATGATACAGCACCCGGTCGTCGCCATACTCATTCACCAGCGTGAAGGTGGGGCTATGCACAATGTCAGCGCCGGCGAAGCGGCGGGCCATGCCCCGGGTCAGACAGGTCTTGCCTGTAGCCAAATCGCCATGCAACGCCAGCGCCGCGCCTGGCGGCGCCAGTCTGGCCAGGCGCGCGCCCAGCGCCTCGGTTTGTTCGGGGCTATGCGTAACGGTCTCAAAAAAATCCATCGCCATCATCCTCGATTAATGGCCAGGGCATACAACGTTTCGTATTCCCGGCTCGAACGTTCCCAGGAATAACGCTGGTTCATGCCGTTCATACGTAATTGTTGCAGCAAATCGCGCTTTTCGTACAAGGTTAACGCATCCTGCATACAACGCGTCAACGCCTGGTTCGTCAGTGGCACAAAAGAAAGGCCGGTGGCCTCATCGCCGTTCTGGCGCAATGTACTATACCCGCATACCGTATCCGCCAGGCCGCCGGTCCGCCGTACCAGCGGCACGGTTCCATACGCCATCGCGTAGAGCTGGCCGAGGCCGCAGGGTTCGTAGCGCGACGGCATGAGCAGGAAATCGCTGCCCGCCTGCACGGTATGCGCCCGGGGCGCGTCAAAGCCAAGATACAGCCCGAGTTTATCCGGGAACCGCGCCATCGCCGCGCGCAGTTGCGTTTCGATGCCCGGATCGCCCGTACCCAACACCACCAGTTGCAAATCGCGCCGCATAATATCGTCAAGAGCCGACGCCAGCAGGTCCATACCCTTTTGCCAGTGCAAACGGCTTACAACGCCGAAAAGCGGCACGCTGGCGGCGGGAAGTCCGAATAATTTCTGGAGGGCTTGTTTGCATATCCGTTTGCCCGATATATCCGACGCGTCGTAATTGGTCGCAATATGGCTGTCAGTCGCTGGATTCCATACGTCGTAATCCACGCCGTTCAGAATCCCGTGTAAATCGCCGTGGCGCGCGCTCAAGATGCCGTGCAGCCCGGCGCCGTATTCGATGGTCTGGATTTCCCGCGCGTAACGGGGACTTACCGTGTTAAGTTTATCGGCGAATACCAGCGCGCCTTTCATGAGGTTGAGGTCGCCCTCGTATTCCAGCGCGTCGGGATGGAAAAATTCCGGCGCGAGGCCGGTGCATCCATAGGACGAAGCATCGTACCGCCCCTGGTACGCAAGATTATGTATGGTGAATATCGAGGCGACATCGCCCCAGTAGGAATCGCCCTGGTAACGAGTCTTTAAATGAGCGGGGATCAATGCCGTGTGCCAGTCGTTACAGTGGACGATATCCGGTTTCCAGCCGGTCTGCGGTATGGCGTGAAACAGGGCCAGACAGAAGAAACAAAAACGTTCCGCGTTATCGTTATACTCGTATGCGCCCGTACCGTAGGGCGCTTCCCGCCCGAAATAGCCTTCATGCTCCACCAGGTACAAGGGCATGTCCGTGTCGGGAACCGTCGCAAGGCGCAACGCGCCATGAACCACCCGGTCGCCGTAATCGGCTTCACACAGGCAATAGTGTTCGCCGCGATGGGGCGTTGTTATCTGTCGGTAGCAGGGCATGGCAACGCGTACATCATGACCCTGCGCGCGCAGCGCGCGCGGCAATGCCGCCGCAACTTCCGCCAGCCCGCCCGTACTCAGCAGGGGCGTCATTTCAGGGGTAACAAATAAAATTCGCAATGGTCTTTCCAAAAGGGCCGTACCTTTCACGTATCAGGGTTGGCTCGTGTTCAATAACGCAGCAGTTATGCCAGAGAATGCGCTTCCAATCTTGTCAGATATTGTAAACAACAATACTGACTTTGTAGGTTGTCCTCGACAACATCCTCCGCGCCCTTCATACTATACCAACGCATACCTTGCCCGCAACCCGAAGACTGAAAAAATTCGATGATGCGGCGCAGCCATACAATTGGACTTGCTGTTTATTGGCGGTGCGCGGACTAAAAATGGGGTGACGCGCAGCAGGCTGTTTGCTGCTGTTTTTTTGCAACGCACGCATTGACATCGGAGATGGCAATCATTATGATAATACATGTATTCATGGAGAAAAAGTATGCACAGTAAATGGAGCAGACAACAGTGAAGGCAATTGTAGCGGATAGAGGACAAGTAACCATACCCAAGGCGTTACGACAACGCCTCGGCATCCGTCCGAAGACCGTGCTCGACTTCCAGGAAGAGAACGGCGTGCTGGTGGCGAGGAAAATGGAAGAGCGTGACGCGGTTGCCGCGGTCCTGGGCTGTCTCAAACTTGACCGGCGCACAGACGATATTGTACGGGACTTGAGAGGCCCATTGTGATCACGGCCGTTGATACCAACGTTCTCATTGTTGTATTCTTCAACGATCCGCAATTTCAGGCTGCTTATTCAGTCCGCAGCAATACCAGAC
>SLFT01000529.1 GCA_007124105.1 Candidatus Hydrogenedentota bacterium
TCATTTGCTTCCATTTGGGAGACAAATACAGGGTATTCGCGCGCAAATCCCAATCATAGATACCGTCATTAGCGCCGTTGACCGCGAGCATGTACTGCTCTCTGCTTGATTGCAGTTCCTGTTCCGCCTCTTTTTGTTCGGTAATATCGCGCACCGTAGCCTGCAGCAGTTGCTTCTCGCCCAGTTCTACCGAGTTCAACAGAACTGTACAGGGAAATTCCTTCCCATCCATACGTTGATGACGCCACTCGAAATAATGGCCGCCCTCGCGGAGCGCGATTTCAAACATCTCCCGCGCCTTGCTGGACGACTCTTTGCCATCTGCTTGTATTTCCGGGGAAAGCGCGACAGGTCCGACTTGTGTAAAGGCCGCTTTGTCTTCAAAACCAAACAACTTCAGCGCAGCCTGGTTTCCAGACGTAAACTTTCCGGACGCCACATCAAGAATCATCATTGCGTCGCGCGATCCCTCGAAAAGTACCCGGTACATTTCCTCGTTCTCGCGAAGCGCTTCTTCCACCAGTTTGCGCGCTGTAATGTCGCTCAGAATGCCGTCTATACGGACAATCGAATTGCTTTCATCGTAGATACAGCGCCGCCGGTCGCGAACCCAGCAAATCGTGTTGTCGGCTCTCCGAACGCGATAGTCAACTTCAACGGCGTCCTGCTGTTCCAGGCGCTGCCATAAAGATTCAACCTTGTGCGTATCTTCAGGCACTATCATCTCGCGCCAGAGCAGCGGGTTTTCGTAGAAATCCTGAACCGGCCTGCCGTAAATGTTTATGGTGGCGGGCGTCATGTAGTGCAAGGCTAACTCCGGGAAGGGCGATGCGCTCCATACCACATCGTCCATCGAGTCAAGGATACTTGCCAGACGCTGACGGCTCTCAATTAGCTCCTCTTCCATGCGCTTGCGTTCGGTCATATCCATATCCGAACCGCGATAGCCAACCAGGTTGTCCCCATCATCAACAACAGGCAGGCCATTGCTGACCAGGACAACCACACGGCCGTCCTTGTGTTGCGCGAGATTCTCGAAATTATGGATTACTTCCCGTCGTTCCATAATCCCGAGGGACTCCGCTGTAAACGTCTCGCGCCTTTTTTCCGGATGCAAGTCGTAGTAATGCAATTTTCCAACCAGCTCCTCGGGCTGGTATCCGAGCACATCCACTACCGCGTCGCTTATATACGTGTACACCCCCTGCGAGTCCGTCTCCCAGATGATTTCACGGCTTTGCGCCGCTGTTTGCGTGAAACGTTCATTGCTGGCGGCCAGCTCACGGCGCGCATTATATTCCTCGGTCACATCCCGAAACGCCAGTACCGCACCAATGGTTTCGCCGTCCTGTGTTCGTATGGGGCCACAGATTACAGCCACATGGCGCTCCACGCCTTTTTGGGAAACCAGAATGGTATGATCGTTGTGTTCAACAACCACGCCGCCGGCCAGGGCTTTACATACCGGCATTTGCGCAGGTTCGCCGGTATGACTGTCGCAAATCATGAACACTTCGTCAATAGGGCGCCCTTCGGCATCGTCACGTTGCCACCCGGTGTGCAGCTCGGCGACAGAATTCATTCCGAGTACCCGGCCGTCTGTATCTGTGCTGATTACGCCTTCGCCGATGGAATTTAACGTAGCTGCGATACGCGCCTCGCTGACCCTTAGCGCCTGCTGCGCCTCTTTTATCTCTGTAATATCATGAAGGACGGCCAATTTACAGGGTACATCATCGCTGTCTGTTATTGGCGTCTCATACACATCAAAGACACGCCCGATATGCTCAAAGGTAGATTCCCGGTGAACAGTCTTTCCCGCAAAGACCTGAGCGTTTACGCACCAGGGGCATGGCTCGAGTAGCCCGCGAAGGTATTCATAGCATTTTTTGTCGTGTACCACGCCGAATTGTTCGCGCAATACGGGATTCGTGTATCGGACCTCATAGTCCTCTGTCACCATATACACGCCGCTGGGCAGGCCGTCTAAAATACGCGTCAGCTTGATGCGCTCATGATTCAACCGCGTCTCGCTTGCCAACAGTTCTTCCGTGCGACGGGCAATCTCTCTCTGAAGCAACAGGTGGCGGTTGGACAACGATACGAAGTACGCCGCCAGCATCGCGGTAATGGCCAGTCCGGCCAGTATCGCGCTCCAGACTGTTCTGAGCGGGTGCGCTGCCACCCATTCCGGTCCGGCATGGACCACCAGCGCATAGGTATTTCCGAAAATAAAAAGTGGAACAACAACACAAAGATCATGCGTTCTGCTGCAAGCGCAGAAAGTATCGTGTGTTGTCTGCCGCGAGGATGACGCCAGAAAATCAGGCGGCATGTTTGGCTGCAATTGGAACAGGCTGACATTGATGTCCCGCCGCTGTTGTCCGGATTGCGCGAGAGCGCGGCGCAGCATGGGTTGAAAACAAAATGTGACAAGAGCAAATCCGTACAAGCCCTCTTCATCAAAAACGGGCCGAAACACCAGCATCCCATGTTGCCGACTGTCTTCTTGAACCAGCATAATCGGGACAGTGCCTGTGGCCAACCCTGTGCGAATCGTTTTTTCCAGCGCCTCAAGACGCCGGGATTCCGAACCTACGTCATAACCGTAGACATTCTCATTGCCCTCAAGCGGCGCGACATACAACACCGGATAATAGCTGTCGCGGGGGCCGACAGGCATTTGTTTGTCTTCCGCGTTTGTTTCCCAGACCACAAAATCCGCCAGTCCCCGCGAACGCGCCTTTGATTCAAATTCATCGAGCGACGCGGCCGGCACTACACGCGCCCATTCCCAAGACTTGGACAGGCCGTCTTTTGCCAGCACGGACGCGAATTGTTCAAATTCCTCCGGTGCGACATATTCTCTTGCCTCAAAGAAAGCGCCCAGACTTGACAGGCGCATGCGCATGTCAAACATGGATTCAGCGACCGCGCCCGCATGAGCGCGGGCCAAGGTTGCAAACGTTTCAAGACGGGCGTGATTTTCGTTGAAATACAGCGTCCAAGACAATGCTGCTGTCACAGCGACGCCAATAAATGCGCACAACACAGCCTCAATAAAGCGCCAGTACCCGTGTTGCTTCTCTTGTGAAAGGGTTTGACGATGGTTAAGCGCCGCGCTGCCCATAGCCAACACGACCATCAGCGTCAGGGTAAAGATAAGTGGAAACATGCGTTCCCTGGCAATAGCAGCGCGCCAGGATGCCGCACTGATGTCAGCTGCCACAGCCAGTAATACAACGCCTGTAACCGGGTCTAATACAGGCGCGAACGCGCTTACAAAGGCGCCGTATTCGTCTTCATAGGGGCCCACGGTGAGTGTTGCGCCTTTGTGAAACACATTGCTGAGTCCCTGCGGCGGCATTTTATAATGTGTACCGGGCATCGAGGCCAGCGGGTCGTCTTTCGCCAGACTTTCCGGACCGAACACAAAGTGTCCGTTCCGTTGAGAAATGCTGAACAGGTACAACAGGGGCATCGCTTCCGCGTACCCCTGCAATTGGCTGCGCAAGCGCAGAAATGCAGGATTCTCCCAGTCCGCCTCCGTAAATAGCAGCGCTTTTACACGTTCGGGATTGATATTGCGCGCCAGCGCGGCAACCTCCGCCTCCAGGGCGTTGCGCTGCTCCTGATCCGCCTGCCTGCCGGCGGCAACAGCCCACCACCAACCGCCAAGTAGCAGACATAACGTGATAACAGGCAGCCCCCAGAGATGAAACCAGTGCGCCTCCTCAAGCGTTCTTTTTTGCCTGCGCCAGCCGAGATAAACCACGAGCGGGAATAACAGAAGAAACGATGCCCCGTACAACAGAAATATGGCATCAACAATCATAACGACTGGTTCCCTGCACCGTGCATACCTGGCATAAAGTAAACCCAGCTTTTATTGTACCACACTGTACGATGTATCATCCCTCTAAGTGCGCAAAAGAATTTCCCGTGATGCCAGAATATCTCGCAGCATACTTATGCTCGGCGCTTTGTGATTCCAGACGCGCATGTTGTACGGCCGGAGAGCCGAAATTGTGAATAAAATAATGATGGCGTATGTTGCCTATGATAGAAATGAGCGGCAAGAAACGAAGGTTGTTATGAGTATTTTGCTTAATATTCTTAATGAGGTACGGATAGTATCTGGACAGATGGCGCCTTACCTGTTGTTCGGCTTCCTGGCGGCCGGTGTGCTGTATGTGCTGGTGCCGCCCGCGTGGATGCGTCGGCATCTGGGTGGACGCGGCATGTTGCCGGTGGTCAAGAGTGTGTTGATGGGTGTGCCGTTGCCGTTGTGTTCTTGTGGCGTAATTGCTGTGACGGCTTCCATGCGCAAGCAGGGAGCGGGTCGGGGCGCGGCAACAGGATTTCTGCTGGCCACCCCCCAGACCGGCGTGGATTCCATTGCCGCCACATGGGGGATGATGGGACCTGCTCTGGGTATTTTCCGTCCGGTGATGGCGTTGCTCACAGGAATAATTGGCGGTACGCTGGCGGCTTTTTTTGACAAGGGCGGTGAGGCAGCGCCGACAGCGGGCGCTTCTTGTGGCGACGGATGCGACGACGAACGTCCCGAGCGCGGTATTCGCGAAGTGTTGCGATACGGGTTGGTTACCTTGCCCCGAGACATCGCCAAGCCCCTGATTGTAGGCGTAATTATTGCGGGCGCCATAGCGGCGCTGGCGCCGCGCGATATGCTTGCGCCCTATATTGGCGGCGGCATTGTGGCTATGCTGATCATGACCGTGGTCGGCATCCCCCTGTATGTGTGCGCCACCGCATCCATTCCCGTGGCGTTGAGTTTTATGCATCTTGGCGCGTCGCCCGGCGCGGCCCTGGTATTTCTGATTGCCGGACCCGCCACCAATGCCGCCACAATCGCTACGGTCTGGAAGGTGATGGGAAAGACAACAGCCGCCATTTACCTGGGCACGGTGTTCGTGGGCGCCGTGTTTTCAGGGCTGCTGTTTGATGGGTTCAGCGGTCGTTTTGGTTTTACCGTGAGCCATCAGATGGCGCATGATCATGCGCATGGCGGCGAAAATGCCTTGATGAATATCTTCTGGGCGGTGGTGCTTGCGGTGGTGGTGTTGCACAGCATGTACGGCCGCCATCTGTATGCGCTCAGGAAAAAAGAAGACAATACGGTTGCACAAGGAAACAAGTTCTCCATGCGTATTGAATTGACCATCACAGGCATGACATGCAGCCATTGCGCCACTGCGGTCGCGCGCGCGTTGCGCGGCGTAGCGGGCGTGGAAGAGGCTGAAGTGGCGCTTGAAAACGGGAAAGCAACGGTGGCTGGAAACGACATCAACGTCGAGGCGCTGGAGGCCGCGGTGACGGAGCTGGGTTATGAGGCCGCATTATGTCGGTGACGCATCGGCGGGGTGTTGTTTCCGAGCCGCATCTACTGTTAATGTACTCTCCATGGGAATAGCCTGGCGTGTATGACGCGGGCGAAACGCATGTCGCGTGCGACGCGCATGTTTCCCCAGCCTTTTTCAGTGCTGTATGCATCGGAGCGTTCCTCGTTTAGTGATTATGTCTTCATCCTCGCCAAATATAGACGCGCTTGGGCAATCAGAAGCGTGGCTTGATTTTCAGGAGCGGCTGTCGCGCGCGGCGGCCGTTGACCGTCCGGTGTTACTGGTTGGGGAGCGGGGCACAGGCAAGGAACTGGCGGCGCGGCGGCTGCATTACCTGTCGCCGCGCTGGAGCGCCCCGCTGGTGACGTTGAACTGCGCGGCATTGGCGCCGTCCCTCATCGAATCCGAACTGTTCGGCTACGAGCCGGGCGCTTTTACCGGCGCCGGCGCGCGACGTCACGGTCGGTTCGAGACGGCCGAGGGCGGCACCCTGTTTCTGGATGAGTTGGGCAATATCCCGCTTGAGGTGCAGGAAAAAATACTACGGGTGGTCGAATACGGCGTCTTCGAGCGGGTTGGCGGTTCCGAATCGGTCCAAGTGGATGCGCGGATTGCAGGCGCAACAAATACCGACCTGCCGACGCAGGCGGACGCAGGCCGGTTCATGCGCGACCTGCTCGACAGGCTGTCTTTCGAGGTATTGTACCTGCCGCCATTGCGCGCGCGGCTCGGCGATGCGCTGTTGCTCGCAACGCACTTTGCCGCGCGTATGGCGGCGGAACTGGGCAGGAAAGACGTCCCCTCTTTTTCCGAGCAGGCCCAGGAACAGCTTGACGCCTACCCGTGGCCGGGCAATGTACGCGAACTCAAGAATGTTGTGGAACGCGCGGTGTATCGCGCGGAAGGTCCGAGCATCTCGGAGTTGTGCTTCGATCCTTTTGTCTGTCCTTACGAAGCCCTTCCCGCAGGCGTGTCGAAGACCACGCCGGATACGGCGCCCGCCTCGGCTCAAGACGCGGACACGGCCACGGCAACAACATTTCGCGAGGCCGTGGCGACTTTCGAGGCGCGGTTATTGCATCAGGCGCTGCAGACATGCCAGTTCAACCAGCGCAAAACCGCAAAATTTCTCGGCCTCACTTATCATCAGTTTCGCGGCTTGTATCGCAAGCATGCCGCGCGGTTGGAACTGGACCAATAGTACCTTCGGTCTTCCTGATCCCGTCGGAAATGCGTATGGCACTAATAAACAAACAAAAAGACTGAGCAAAAAGGGAACTGATGACGAAATAGCCATCAGTAACGAAGAATTCAGGCATTTTGCTGCCATTGGCTACTTCGTTGTCTGTCCCTTTCTTGCGGCCTTATGCGAAGATGACTTAACAAAAAGTGCCAACCTGGATTCCGAAATATCATTGCCGATTACGAGTACGAGATACGAGCACGAGCACAAAAAACGAGGCGACACCCTTCGTGCTCGTGCTCGTCAATCGTAATCGAAACTTGGGATCACGCCGTTTCTTTCAAGAAAACCCCCGCGCCGAGGGGTAAATCGCTCGGAACCATCTATACAAATAATCTGGGGTGCGGGCAACGCCCGCGTTGGAATGGATGACGCTTTTTTTCTCACCTATGCCTCGGGCGGCATGTTGGCCTGGAGCGCCGCGACATCCAACAAATCTTGTGGACGACCGGCGTTTTGCTTGGATAAAATCAGGTGGGTGCGCGAAATAAACTGTGTGTGCGTGTTGCCGTAAACACCCATAACGCGGTCTTGCCAAACGTTTTCAAATGTAAGCCCGGGCAGCGATGTGATTAAATCAATCCTGACAGGCTCAAAACCGAGCTGAATGATATTATTCTCTTCGGAAAAATCCTCAGGCATCAGGTCTATTTCGCCGAAGCCGAACTGATCGAGCGCGTTCACAATGCGTCGGCCATTTTCCATCGTTGGTTCTACGAGAATATCCATATCCTTGGTGTAGCGTGGCGTCGCATGAAAGGCGAGCGCAAAAGAACCTACAATACAGTATCTGGCTTTATTGTCGTTTAATGACTGTAACATGTCTTCGTAGTCTGATTGCACCAGCATCCTGCCCATTTCCCTTCCTAATCTTGTAATGCGCTTCGCGCAGCCGTTGTACAGCGTCCAATCGTTCTTCCGGCGTCATGGCGGCGTAATACCGCCGATCAAACGCCGCCGCTTCCTCGAAACTTTTAGCGCGATGCACCCAAATCTTTTTCATAACGCCTACATTCCCGCTGGTTCGTCACGCACGTCCTAGCTTCAAGCGCATGACACTGCCTGTTATCTTACGCCTGTATTGCGCGCCCATGCAAACAGGGTTTTATCTTTGATTCGACATTGCCGCGCTTATTTCGTATAATAGGCGATCCCGTTTGCTTATTCAGGATCAACAACAGGACAGAGTTCCTATTTCACGGGAGAATCAGGCTATGCCGAGAATACGGCGCGCTATAGTGAGTTGTCACGACAAAACAGGCATTGTGGAGCTGGCGCAGCTGCTGTCGGAATACGACGTGGAGATTGTGAGCACGTCGGGTACGCTTGCGTTGCTTGCCGAAGCGGGCGTTGCGGCGATTAGTATTGCGGATTTCACGGGCATCCCCGAACTGATGGACGGACGCGTGAAATCGTTGCATCCCAAGGTACACGCCGGGCTGCTGGGCATTCGTGACAGCAAATTGCATCAGGAACAATTGCAGGCCCATGAATGGCCCTGGATTGATATGGTTGTCGCGAACTTACAGCCCGTCAACGAGCTGATGGCGTGCCCGGGCATCAGCGCGGACGAAGTGGTCGAGCAAATAGATATTGGCGGCGCGGCCATGCTGCGTTCTGCGGCAAAAAATTTCCGCTATGTGACCGTCGTCGCCAACCCGCAATGGTATCCGCGGATTATGCACGAATTGCGCGCTCACGAGTGCGATACGTCCTATGACACGCGGTTTACGCTGGCGCGCGAGGTGTTTGAATGCGTAGCCGCCTACGACGCCGCCATTGCGGCTTATCTCAAGGAGCGCGAGCCGAAGCCGGCCTAATTGCTTTTGCGACGGCTTATTCACAATGAACGGTTTATCTATCCACTGACGCGCGCGATTTGGATCGCAAGCGTCATACATCCAGAAGAATAAACACTGGAAACAGGTGTACCTCGGGCGCTCCCCCCCCCACCAGCCTTATTGGGGTTGCGTGGCATGGTGTAGCGTGATGGAGTTGTTAACTGGCTGCCTGGATGCGCGGCTTAGCGCTGCATGTGCGGTTTGAATGCGCACACGCCGGCGCTTAACGAAGAAAAGGATCATTGCTGCCATGAACGTACTTGTAATTGGAAGCGGCGGACGCGAACATGCCCTTGCCTGGAAGATTGCGAAAAGCCCTCTGGTCGAAAAAGTATACGGCGCGCCGGGCAATCCGGGTATAGAGAACCTTGACAAAGGCATTTGTGTGAGCGTCGCAGCGGACGATTTTGACATGCTGGCGGCCTATGTCGAGGCGCAGAATATCGGTTTGACCGTTGTCGGCCCCGAAGACCCGCTGGCCAAGGGGATCGTGGACGCATTATCCGCGCAGGGCATGCGCGTGTTCGGACCCTCGGCGTCAGCCGCGCAGTTAGAAGCCAGTAAGCGTTTCGCCAAGGAGTTCATGACGCGACATAACATTCCAACGGCAACGTATGCCGTGTTTGACGACGCTGAGGAAGCCATACGGTATGTCCGCGATACGGGCACACCGCTGGTGGTGAAGGCTGACGGACTGGCAGCGGGCAAGGGTGTTACTGTGGCCGGCGATGTTTCACAGGCTGAAGCGGCGATACGCGCCGCCATGGAGAACCGCGTGTTCGGCGACGCGGGCAACCAGGTGGTAATCGAGGAATGTCTGGTGGGCGAGGAAGCCTCTATTCTGGCGTTTTGCGACGGAACCACATTCATGCCGCTGGCATCGAGTCAGGACCACAAACCCGCCTTCGATAATGATGAAGGACCGAATACGGGCGGCATGGGCGCGTATTCACCCGCGCCCGTGGTGACCGACGCCATGATGAAACGGATTAACACCGAAATACTCGGGCCGTGCATCAAGGGCATGGCGGCGGAGGGCATGCCCTATAAAGGCATATTGTACGCCGGATTGATTATTACCGAAGACGGCCCCAAGGTCATTGAATTCAATGTGCGCTTCGGCGATCCCGAGACCCAGGCCATTCTACCGCGCATGACCACGGACATTGTACCGCTGTTTCTGGCATGTTGCGACGGCAAGCTCGACCAGCACAAAATCGAATACAGCGACTGGCCTTGTGTGACTGTGGTAATGGCCAGTGGCGGTTACCCCGGCGCGTACAAGAAGGGCATTCCCATCGAAGGGATCACCGTCGCCGAAGCGCTCAGCGACGTCATGGTATTCCAGGCGGGCGTCAAACAGGAGCGCGGCGATTTGTTCACCGCCGGCGGACGGGTACTCAACGTTACCGCGATGGCGCCTACACTGCCCGAAGCCATTGAAAAGGCTTACGAAGCCGTGGGAGGCATCCAGTTCGAAGGCGCCCACTACCGAACCGATATTGGCAAAAAGGCGTTGCGCCACGTATAGCGTTTTCTTCTGACATACTGGTGCCGCGCAATATTTTTCTGGGAATGAATTAGATGCCAATGGCTGACGAACAGGCACTCACTGAAAAAGCTTATTCGTTTTGTGACCGAGTGAAACGTGTCTGGCAGAAATGCCCGTCTTGTCGGCTACTCTCTGCATCATCCTCATTGTGTCACAGAGGTTGCGCAATTACACTCTCTGTCATCTTGTTCTATGCGCTACATTACTTGAGTCTCGACAGCTTTCCGAAAGGGCCCTGGTTCTTTCTCATTGCAGCGCCTGGCCCAATCTTCATCTTGTGCGGTGGCCTTAGCCCGGATATTTCACCAGATTTCTGTTGCGCCTGACAGCGCGCCTCAACTCTCGCGCCGGGCCATGCATTATACGGCCCTCAATAACTGCGACGCATTTTAGCCGGGAAGATGCCCATTTCCTCGCGGTATTTTGCGATGGTGCGTCGGGCCACATTCGCGCCCTGTTCTTTCAGCAAGTCGGCAATCTTCTGGTCGCTGAGCGGCTTATGCTTGTCCTCGCTTTCGATGATTTTCTTGATTTGTGCGCAGATTGCTGTCGAGGATTGCGCCTCGCCCATGTCTGAACGCAGGCCCGTGGAAAAGAAGTATTTCAATTCGAAGAGCCCCTGGGGCGTCTGGATGTATTTGCCGTTTACCGTGCGCGAGATGGTGCTCTCGTGCAGCCCCACCTTGTTCGCTACTTCCTCGAGTGTGAGCGGCTTCATGTATTCGACGCCCTTCTCCAGGAACGCGCGCTGCGCGTCCACGATGGCCTGAGCGGTTTTGCGGATTGTGTCCTGGCGCCGTTCGATGTTGCGCACGAGCCAGCGGGCGGTCTCAAGGTTCTCGCGAATGTAATCGCGCTCTTCCTTCGACATCTTCTTACTGCGCACTTCTTTGATATAGGCGCTGTTGATGGCCACGGCGGGCATGGCGTCGGCGGTCAGCATGACAATATAGTCGTCATCCACCTGCTCCACAACCACTTCCGGTGTGATATAGGCCGGCGGCGCGCTGCTGTACTCGCGTCCCGGCCAGGGGTCAAGCCGCGCGACAAGGCTTTTCAACGCCTCCACGCGTTCGGGCGCCATATCCATGGCGCGGGCTATCTGGGGGATGCGTCCCCGCGTCAGGTCTTCCCAATGGTCGCGCACGAGCGTCTTCAGTTCTTCGTTGTCCGGGAATTCCACCTCGATTTGGAGCAGTAAACAATCGGCTATATCCGTAGCGCCCACACCGGTAGGTTCAAATTTTCTGATAATATCGAGTACGGCGGCCACATTGGACTCCGGCATATCGAGTTCCCGGGCGATCTCGGCAACATCGCCGGTAAAATAGCCGTTGTCGTCCGTGTCGCCAATGATAATGCGTTCGCCAATGGCGTATTCCTCGGCCGTCTCGGCGGTAATGCGCATCTGGTCAAGCAGGTGGGCGCGCAACGATTCACCCTGGGTAACGGAATCCTGATAATAGCGCCATGCTTCATCCGTGTCGGGGTTGCGCGAAAAGTCCTCGCCCTCTCGGCGCCAGTCCGATTCATTCCCCATGTCGCGTCCCTCGTCGCCGAGTTTCAAGTCGCTGTCGGAACGCCCCAGTACCGTTTGCTCATAATCCTGTTCGATCTTTTCTTCGCTTTCCTCGGCGCCCGACGACGCTTCCGGCGGCATTTCAGACAAGACCGTCTCGCGCGAGCGCACCCGGTCCAGAAAAGGATTGGCCTCGAGGGTCTGTTCAATAAACTGATCAAGCTCGATACTGTTCATCTGGAGCATTTGCAGCGATTGCTGCATCTGCGGCGCAAGTATCTGGCGCTGTTGTTGTCTCAGGTGCTGTTCAAAACGTATCATAATCAATGTGTCCACAAATAAAATGCGCGCGAAAAACCGCGCGCCGTCAAACACCGCGGCGCGGCCTGTCCTTTATTGTACTCTATCAGCTGGAATTTGAACAATAGGCGGCGGCGTTTGCAGACGCGTGAAAAGGAGCCATTCTGTCATGAAGGTAATTTTGTCGCCATTATGGTGCCTGATATTGGGGTGCGCCGTCGCCGTAGCCAATGACGGCCCTGTCATGTATTTCGACATGGCGGCAGCCATTGCCGCCATGCCCGACGACACGGTCTTGCATTATGACGCGCTCAAAATGACGTCGGCGCTGCAAGGGCTTGCAAATCGTGATGCGCCCCGTCTTCTGATTCGTTTCCTCGAGGGCGACAGCGCCTCGGGACGAATCAACATTGATGATTATTGGCGCGACAAGATGCAGGCGACCTGGCTGCGCGATCGAGACTTTGAACCGGAAAATTCGCCGGCCGCCATGCTGCAATCTTTTGACGCTGATGTGGCAGGCTGGGTGCTCTGGGACCCCGCCGTGCCGGCCACCGCAAACGTAGCGTCCACGATATGCGGCGTGGAAAGTCTCTTGCCCATCCGCGCAAACAGCCCGCTCATTGATTATTTGCGTGACGCAGGCGTTAAGATAGAGGTGAAAAAATCGCTCGTAGGCATGTTTGACGGCAGTGAGACGGGCAGCGCAAAATGCGACGCCTATTTGTGGGCGAAACGTGAATACCTGGACACGGGAAAATGCCATCCCGCGTTGATGGCCTTTTATATAGACGCTTACACACAGCGCCCCGGCGAACCGGGGTTTCATTATGACGATCTGCCCAACTCAAAAGTAGCCAACCACGATTATTATATTGCGAACCGCGCCTTCTTCTTTGATCTTCTTGTCTGGCCGGACGAAGCGCCCGTGGACGACCTGGAACAACCCCTGGGTACAGACCACAATACACTGGTGGAACTGTTGCAAGCGCAATACCAGCGCAACAACGGCGAGGCCTTCACCACCATCGGCGGGTTTGCCTCGTGGAACCTGAAATACACCGAACACGGCGTAGCGGGCGGCGAACGTCACCCCGTACACACAGAATGGCAATATATCGGGCTTTTCAGCGCTTATAACGCTATTCTGGACGCCGACGCCCTGGGACTGGCGTGCCTGACCAACGCATCGGCTTACCGTCACTACCCGCTGCGTGAACGCTATGAGCAGCATGAACGGCCTGCGCCGCGTCCCCTCGAAGCCAGGACTTACGTGCTCATCTACATGGGCGACTACGATTCAGCGGCCTGGTTGTCGCGTCATATCCCGCTCGTATGGGACGACCCGGCCCGCGGCGAAATACCGATTGCCTGGGCGTTCAATCCAAACCTTTCCGACCGTGTGCCCTACGTGTTTGATCATATTTACAACACGGCCTCGCCCAACGACTGGTTTATTGCAGGCGATTCCGGCGCGGGCTATCTCAATCCGAACCTGCTCATCGGCGACCGGCTCGACAGCGGCTTGCCCGAGGCGCTGGACATGTGGGTTGCCCACAACCAGCACTATTTCGAGCGCTTCGACTACGACATCACCGGGTTCGTGATAAACGGGTTTCACGGCTACATGCCGTTGCGCGTACAGCAAGCTTACACCAGATTCTCGCCGCGCGGCGTGGGCATGCAGCTGGGTTTCGAGAAGGCGCTGGTTGGTGAAACGCCTTTTATACGCCACGCGTCGGATATCTACCCGCGTCATGATAATCTGAAAGCGGCGGCGGACCAGATGGCCGGCTTTGCCAAAGAAGAGAAGCCGCAGTTCCTGGTGTTTCGATGGATACTGCAATCACCGACCATGCTGAAGAATATCATGGCCGCTATGGACGAATACCATCCCGACCATAACTGGGAGTTCTGCGATCCGTACACCTTTTTTGATCTGTATAGGCGACATCTTGAGGGAGAAAGGCCATCCATGGACATCCCCCGAAAACCATAAAAAAATGGTTACTGTCTACTATCACAAAAACACGACGTATTATTCAAAAAATGCCCCGAAGGGGCTACATAACACTGAGTATAAAACACGACAATACGTTCATGCGTCCACTATTGGCGTATGTGTGTGAGTGCGCAAGTCGTACTTGCGCTTTCGCTTTCCTTTTTACGTGGGCCTTGTATAGCAATTAATCGAATCAAGGTGTACGATACTACGAAAGATAAAGCGCAAGTATGACTTGCGCACTCCAAATAACA
>SLFT01000131.1 GCA_007124105.1 Candidatus Hydrogenedentota bacterium
AAAGAAGAACCGCCACTATCATCTCCTCAACATGCGCGTCACGCCAGACGGTATTGCGCGGGACTTGCTGGTATATCGCGATGGCGACTGGATAAGACGCGCGGTTGATGAATAGCGTGAAGCCTGCTCGAATCCACGATTACGGAAAGAAGCGGGATAGACATCGGCACACACAACGCAGCGTTTGATTTGTCTTGGCGACGACAACATGCTATTATGAAGGCATTGTAATCCAACTACAGGCGCGTCGCTCCGAAGGCGCCGGGAAACTTAATACTGGAAAGGGAGTTCATTATGCGAAACGTTGTTGTAGTATCGGCTGTCAGAACGGCGATAGGAACCTTTGGCGGCACATTATCAAATTATCCCGCGCCGAATTTGATGGGACTCGTTGTGCGCGAGGCGGTGGAACGCGCTGGCGTACCGCCCGAACTGGTGGGCGATGTTATTGTCGGCCAGTGCATGCAGCGCTATGATGAAGGCCCTTCGGGCCGCCTGGCAGCGCTTCATGCGGGCCTGCCCATTGAAGTGCCCGGCGTCACCATTCACCGCAATTGCGCGTCGGGCATGCAATGCGTTGTTTATGCCGCGCAGCAGATCATGCTCGGCGACATGGACGTTGCCGTGGCGGGCGGCGTGGAAGTCATGAGCCGTGTGCCCTATGTGCTGAACGACGGGCGCTGGGGAAAACGTATGCAGCACGGCGTTATGATGGATGGCATCTGGGCTGGATTGACTGACCCGTGGTGTAACTTGATTATGGGACTGACGGCGGAAAACCTGGCCGAAAAATACGATATCTCCCGTGAGGAACAGGACGAAGTAGCCCTGCGTTCCCATCACAATGCTGAAGCGGCAACGACCGAAGGTCGGTTTCAGGAGGAGATTTTGAAGGTAGAAATTCCGCAACGAAAAGGCGAGCCCATTGTGTTTGACAAGGACGAGCATTTCCGGCCCGGCATGACCGCCGAACAACTGCAACGTCTGAAACCCAGTTTCAAGGAAGGCGGTACGGTGACCGCGGGCAATGCCTCAGGCATCAACGACGCCGCTGCGGCGCTGACCCTGATGTCCGAGGACAAAGCCAAGGAATTGGGCATCGCGCCCATCGCGCGGTTGCGCGGCTACGGCATGGCCGGTGTGGAACCGGAATTGATGGGCTATGGCCCTGTGCCGGCGACCAAACAGGCTTTGGAGCGGACCGGCATTAAACTGGAAGACATCGAGTTAATCGAACTCAACGAAGCATTCGCGGCCCAATATATCGCCTGCGAGAAATTGCTCGGTCTTAACCGCGAAATCACCAATGTCAATGGTTCCGGCATCGGGCTGGGACATCCCGTGGGCTGTACCGGCGCGCGCATTATTGTGTCGTTGCTCCATGAAATGAAACGGCGCGGCAACAGTACCGGTCTGGCCACACTTTGCGTGGGCGGCGGTATGGGACAGGCCAGCATCTGGGAAATGTGCTGACCCTTTGCGCCATTGCCGATGATGATGAATCCGAGGACGGGAACGCGCTGCTAGCCTGTTCCCGTCCGTTTTACTTTTACTATACTGTAGGGGGCAAAGAAACGCGCGTTCAATGCGATAAGGAAAGGAACGAAAAATGCGTGGATGCTCCTGGCTGTTCTGTGTTGTGGCGGTCGCGCATGGACTTGTGTCGGCCGCTTCCGAACCGGTGAATATCGGGTCGCGTCGCGAGTTGTTCGTTGACCATTATCTGCTGGATACCTTGGACAACGTCAAACTCGTACCGGCGACGCCGGTTCATGCTGAGACAGTGCTGCGTTTTGATGCGCCCTGGGAAGGGCGGTATAGCGGCTATGTGACGGTAATCCAGGATGATGACCTGTACCGCATGTATTACCGCGGGCTTCCCGAAGCGCGGCGAGACGGCTCCAACAGTGAAGTGACCTGTTACGCGGAGAGCAAGGATGGCGTTGTCTGGCATAAACCAGAGATCGGACTTTTTTCTGTGGACGGCTCAAACAATAACAATGTTGTTTTGGCTGATCACGCGCCCTATTCCCATAATTTTGCCCCTTTTCTGAACACGCGTCCAGGCGCGCCCGAAGCGCACAACTATCTGGCCATAGCGGGGACAAAGACAACGGGGCTTTCGGTTTTTGCGTCTCCAGATGGACTGCGTTGGGAGATGCTTCACGAGCGCGTAATAACAGAGGGCGCATTTGATTCCCAGAATGTCGCGTTCTGGTCTGATGCAGAGAACTGTTACGTGTGCTATTTCAGAACCTGGAGCGGCGGCGGTTACGATGGCTATCGCTGGGTAAGTCGCAGTGTTTCCGAGAACCTCTCTGTTTGGAGCGCGCCGGAAGTGATGGATGCCGGCGACGCGCCGCCCGAGCATATCTACACGAACCAGACGCTATCCTATTTCCGCGCCCCGCACCTTTACATCGCGCTGGCGGCGCGCTTTATGCCGGGGCGTCGCATTGTGTCGGAGGAGGCGGCCGCCGCGCTTGGCGTGGAAGCGGGCTATTTCAATGATTGTTCGGACAACGTACTAATGACCAGTCGCGGCGGCGTACGGTACGACCGTACGTTCATGGAAGGATATGTTCGTCCCGGGATCGGGCTGGAGAATTGGACATCTCGCACCAATTATCCCGCGCATGGGATCGTACCCTCAAGCGAAAATGAAATGTCGTTTTACATACAACACAACTACGGACAGCCAACGGCACGACTGGACCGTTATACCTTGCGTCTTGATGGGTTCGCTTCCGTGCGCGCGGGATATGATGGAGGGGTTTTTACAACGGTTCCGCTGACATTTCAGGGAGATGCCTTGCGCATCAATTTTGCCACATCCGCCGCCGGTTCCATTCGTGTGGCCATTTGTGACGCTGATGGAAACGTTATTGACGGGTTCTCAGAAAACGACTCAGAAGAAATTATCGGAAACATGATTGCCCGTACAGTGAAATGGCGAGGCGAGGCGGACATCACCGCGTTGGCGGGACAACCTGTACGTCTGAAATTCATAATGAAAGATGCCGACATATATGCGTTGCAGTTCAAATAAAATGCCGTCACAATCGCAGGAAAAGATGGTATAGTATACGTAAGTGATTTGCGCTAGAACGAAGAGATTAATTTAGTATACTATGTCTATAAGGGTACTCTTATGAAGACGCATCTGCTTCAAGTGTGGGTGATACTGCTGTGTATGACGCTGTTGACTGGCTGCCCCTGGTTAAATCGAAACCCTGATCCCGCCGGCGGCGAGGGCCAACAACCCATTGAAGGCGAATCGCCAGGCGAAGGGGAACAATCGCGGGAAGGGGAATTTGTCGAAGCGGAGTTTACAAGCGCCGATGCTTCAAATTATTATCGGAGCGATGTTCTGACGGAAGAGCCGGCAATGGAGAGTGATGACGAAGTGGCCAACGGCGATCGTGAATTGGTTGAGCCGGACATCATTCGTCGCGCCGGCGATTTATTGTTTGTTCTTAACCAGTATCGTGGCCTGACCATCGCCGATCTGGAAAATGAACAACTGTTGTCCCAGACGCCAACTTATGGATATCCCCGCGATCTCTATCTTGTGGACGAGCGCGCCTATGTGCTTGTAAGCCGTTGCCACGACATCGTTTACGAGGACGGTCTGCTGAGCGTCGCCTATGGCTCAAAGATTTATGTGCTCAACATTGCCGATCCCATGAATGTAGTGATGGAAACGTCTTTTGCCGTCAGGGGCGATCTGGTGGACAGCCGCATGGTGGGCGACATCATTTACGCTGTTTGCAGCGATTATACCTATTATGACGTTTCCGATGCGGATGGCGATGCCGTAGTAATGGATGCCGCTGCCAAGTCGTATGGCGCCACCTGGGCGGTGAGCGTCAATATTGCCGATACATCAAATATCATGATTGCGGATACGTTGAACTTTCCCGGCTACGGCAACCTCATCCAGGCAACAGACTA
>SLFT01000421.1 GCA_007124105.1 Candidatus Hydrogenedentota bacterium
GGAAATGCCCTTCTCGGTGACCATCGAGACGGCGCAGTGTCCCTGGGCGGAAGAACACAAGCTTGCGCGTGTGGCCTTACAAGGAAAAACGGTGCCGTCCGAAGAGCGCGGCGCTGCGAACTTGGTGTTTCTCATTGACGTGTCCGGTTCCATGAGACCGGCAAATCGGCTGCCCTTGGCGAAGGAAGCAATGAAAGCGCTGCTGAACACGCTGGAACCGCGCGACCGCGTCGCCATCGTAACCTACGCGGGCACGGCCCAGGTCAACCTGCCGTCCACGCCCTGTACCGACAAAACGAAAATCCGCGACGCCATTGACGCATTGCAGGCGGGCGGCGGCACCCACGGCAGCCAGGGCATACAACAGGCCTATCGCATCGCGCGCGAGCATTTTATCCCCGGCGGCATCAACCGTGTGCTGCTGGCCACAGACGGCGATTTCAACGTGGGGGTAACCAGCCACGACGCGCTCATGGACCTTATTGCGGAAAAGGCAAAGAGCAATGTGTTCCTGACCGTGCTCGGCTTCGGTTATGGCAACCTGAAAGACGCCACCCTGGAACAACTCGCAAACAGGGGCAACGGCAACTATGCCTACATTGACACTTTCGCAGAGGCGCGGCGCGTATTGGTTGAACAGATAAGCGGCACGTTGATCACCATTGCAAAGGATGTGAAAATCCAAATCGAATTCAACCCGCAGCATGTGCAGGCGTACCGCCTCATCGGCTACGAGAACCGTATGCTGGAAGCCCGCGATTTCAAAGACGACGCCAAGGACGCGGGCGAAATCGGCGCGGGACACCAGGTCACCGCGCTATACCAATTGGTCCCGAAAGGCGCGCGCCTCGATCCGGATGTGGACCCGTTGCGCTACCAGCCCGAACGCGCCGCTGAACCGGAAACGACCATGCCCCACAATCCCGAATGGATGAATGTGAAATTGCGCTACAAGGAACCTGAAGGCGACACAAGCCATCCCATTGAACTGCCGTGGACGCCCACAGACAGCGACATGCGCGCAGGATCGCCTGACATGCAATTCGCCTCCAGTGTGGCCGCCTTCGGTATGATGCTGCGCAGCTCGCAACACAAAGGGGCGGCGGACTACGACATGGTCATGGCGCTGGCTGAATCAGGAAAGAAGGACGACCCCGAACGCCAGGCCTTTATTGACCTGGTTGTCGGCGCGAAAACACTGGCCGGACAATAAGAACCGCGCCGGCCGAGCACAAGCAAAACACATCGCCCGCAGTCGCCGACTCGCCTCGGAGACTGCGGGCAAAGCGATTTTGTCCAATAGTTTCAACGAATGATTGACTTGGCTGGTCAGATACAATAGACTGGTCTTAAACTGGTTGAAAGGACATTAGGCATGAGGACAATTGGCGCGTTTGAAACAAAAACGCATCTATCCAAACTGCTCAAGCAGGTGGCTCAGGGCGAACAGATCATCATTGAAAAGCACGGGGTTCCCGTGGCGAAACTGGGACCAGTCGGCGGCTCGAAAAGCGAGCCCGTGGGCAACACCATTGAAGCACTCAAACAGATGCGCATGAAACATCGCTTGAACGGCGTAACAATACGCGAGACGCGGGAAGAGGGGCGGCGATGATTTCAGAGCGTTGCTCTGGGCTACGTTGAAGTGGCCCGTTGGGCCACATGAACAGCAGCAAACCAGGAAGACAGTTACGAATGAAGATTTAATATCCAGGTCACTGCTGTCCAAAACATTCTTACCACGAAGCCACGAAGGCCACGAAGAAGACAGGAAGAACGTGAAAATGCGGTCCAAGCCGTATTGTTGTTGTTCTTTGCGACTTCGCGTCTTTGCGTGAGAGAAGCTTGTCAGGGCTATACGCACGGAATCACAAAAGCAAATCAAGGCCTTCTTTTTTATTGAATATGAATTGTGCTCGTTTTATTGAGGCGAACTGCCAGTTAAAAGAACTATTCTGGACAAAGGCCTATCCAGGTTAAACCGCTTCGCCGTCAATCCTGCTGATCTCGAGTCGGCTCAGCTGGCAATAGGCCTTCAGCATGGGAAGATGCTTGCCGTAGACCAGCACATTATGATGACCGCGGATATCGAGCGTGTTGGGTACGTCGTCCACGGACATCTCGAATGCGGTGCGGCAACCGCCCACGCCGTCGTCAGGCTTCGTTTCTATATTGCGGATGATGGCGCCCGTACAGGCCATCAGTTCGCCGGGATGGATGAACTTCATCATGGTCACGCCCTGGCCTTCGCGCAACAACACCTGGGGCGCAACGCCTACGTCGCTTTCATGATGCGACCGTAATATGAATTCCGAATCCGGCGCGTCGAAGCCGTCCATCTTTGTCGGCGCGGTGCAATGGGCGCCCACGTATGTGTTGTTCACGGTGTTCGGCGAGGGGTTGTGCAGAAACGCGGGTCGTTTCAGCAGGTAGCTGCTCAACAACAGCGACAGCGTGGCCGTGATGTCTGCCTCGCACGCGCCGCAGGTGCCTTCGTTCAACAGCTGCATATACGCCATACAGGGCGGCGGCGTGCGGCGGTTGGCCACAAGCCCCAGGCAATCCATGGTGATGGCGTGACAGTTATATTGTTCCAGCATCTGCCGATTGGCCACATAAGTGCGTGCCGCTTCCAGGATATCCGTCTCGTCGGGCTCTATAATGCCCTTGGCCGCCTGTTGATACAGGGCCGCGATTTCACGGGCCTGGTCGCTGTTCGCCGTGGCGTCATACAATTCGGCGAAGCGTTCCAGGGGGATGCGGTGCAGGGTTGTGCCCAGCGGGTCTAACACCTCTTCAGATTCCTGGTCGCCATGCACTACGGCGATGCGCGTGTCGGCCATCCGTCGGATGGCGGCAAGCATGTTCGCCGCCGTCGCCAGCCATTCAACGTCCTGGGTGGCGCCCACAAATACGCCCGGCATCTCGCGATATGGCTGCAACACCGGCGTGAACTGCGTTCCCTGCGGCGCGTACACAATCACGGGTATGTTGTCGCGCTGTTCAAGGAAACGGTTCACCTGACTCCAGCCGTCCGGGTGCAGCCCCATCACAGTGAGGATTACGCCGTCCGAGCCCGCTTCTTTCACCCGCGCGGCAAACGCGTCCACTGTCGCGTCGTCCACAAGCGCGTCGTCCTGCACGTCTATGGACACGCCCAAACGCTCCGCCGCGCCGCCCAGAATTTCCGTGTACCGCTGCTGACTTGCCGGGATGTCATAGGCCGCGCCGGGCCAGCCCATCCAATACGCGTCCATTGGTTGCCGGGTGAACCCCGCGTGAAAGACCGTTGCGCGGTCCGCGCCCGCCCGCGGCGTCGCGCCCAGTGCCTGCGCAATCGCCTTGTCAAAGAATCCCAGATGCATGGCCAGCGCCGACCCGCCCAGCGCGCTCAGACCAGCCAGAAAATCACGCCGCCCAAGTCCGGAAGCATGGCCGCCGTGACAACACGCGTTGCCGCTTTTCGCTTTACCTTTGCTCATTTCACGCGTCTCCTTTCGTGGAACAGGTTGCATGCATTACGAATAACCGCGCGGAACATCCGCGCCACTCACACGCTATAGTGTAAACCGCCCCACAGAAAATTGCAAGAGGCGAGTTAAACGACATATATATTATTTATTTGATCCGCATTTATAAATATGTTATAAGTGAACAGATTGAACGACACCAATATAGAGCTGTTCTATCTATACAATGCCGAAAAAGCTGCAACAAAAACGAGATAAGGAGGGAGATATGAAGGAACAATCCGGCAGCAGATGGTGTGCGACGGCGTTTTTTGTAGTGGCAACGGTGCTCTGTATCGCCTCGGCTTTCAAAGCAAACGCCGCTGACATCACCTGGGTGGGAAACACGGACGCGTGGTTTGAGCCAGGCAACTGGTCGCCGGAGATTGTACCGGGCCTGGACGATGTCGCGTGGATTCC
>SLFT01000406.1 GCA_007124105.1 Candidatus Hydrogenedentota bacterium
GGTGCTGTTGCGCGTCTATGAGCATGGCGGAGTCCACCACGTCCACGTGCATGAACATGCCGCCCTGGCGTACGAAGCCGCGCATGAGCGCGGCCAGCGCGTTAATCCCCGCTTCGCCGCGTACGGTGTCGGGATGTATCTTCAGTTCGAGGGTGGCGCCGTTCGGACATTTGCTGAAATCGAGTTTGCAATACGAGTTGATGACGGCGGTCGGGCCTTTGCTGTCCGTTCCCGGCGATGGCGAACAGTTTGTGGCGAGCACGTCGCCCTGGCGGTGTCCGTCCGGCGACGCCTTGCGCGGCCCCTGGGGCGCGGCCCATTCTATTTCCCTGCCGAAGGTGCTGATGCCCGCGGGCCGCAACACGCCCTCGCGCTCCCTGGTCCGCGCCGCCAGCGCAACGTAATCCTCGTACACGCGCGTTACCAAAGCGTCCGCGTTGTCGTCGTCGTTGCCGTAGAAGGTGAATCGCCGCTGGATAAGCCGTCGCAAGTGTTCGTGGCCCTGCCAGTCGTTGCGCAGTATGGCGACGAACTCCGAAAGCGTAATATAGCGCTCTTGATAGACCAGTTTCCGGATGACGCACAGGCTGTTGGCGATATTGGCAATACCGCCGATGTGCGGCGCCAGAACGGAGTACTTCGCGCCGCGTTCGTAATAGCCGCGCGTATTTTCGATGCAGTCGTCAATGAACATGGACACCAGCGGCGTAGGATGGCCGCTGCGCGCCCAGTTGTCGGCCATGGCGTGATGGTTTTCGAGATGGTTGGCGAGTCGTTCCGTGAAAGCGGCGTACAGAGCGTCGAAGGTCTCATAGTCCGGCGGCGGCGTTTCCGTGTCGTGCAGTCCCAGCGCGTCATGGAGCAGTCGCAACCCGTCAAAGGGGACATAACTGAACAAGGTTTTTCCCGGGATCAACATCTCCCAGCAGCCGTCATTGGCGAAACAGCGCGCTTCGTCTTCGGGATAGCCGAATTTCGTCAACGCGTCTATTACCACCTCCTCGTTGTACAAAGCGACGATGCCGCCGCCATGGCGCTGCACTTCGGCAACGCGGCGCAACAACGCCTCGGGCGTGTGGCGGTTGACGCGTACTGCAATGGGGAAATCGCTGATATGCAGTTCCTCCACAATATCAAGCGCCAGATAAGTGACGGGATTACAGACCTCGACGCCGTCGCGGTTGACGCCGGCCAGCACAATGTTCTGGTAATGCTGCGCGTCGCCCGAACCCACCTCGCCGAAGCTATGCATCGCCCCTATCCATTCGCAGCCTTTTATCCAGAAGTGAGCAAGCGTCTCCCGCGCTTCGTCGAGCGTGACAACGTTGTCGCGCAGGTCCGCCTCAAGGTATGGCCACAACATCTCGTCAATGCGGCCGATGCCGCTCCACGTGCCCATGAGCCGTTGGAAGGCGTACAGGAACCACAGCGACTGCGCCGCCTCATGAAACGAGCGCGGCGGGTTCTCCGGCACATGGCGCAGCGCGTCCCTGGCTGCAATGTAAATGGCTTGTTCCTCGCCGTCGCCGGCGGCGATGCGCGCGTCGAGCAGTTCCAGATGCCGTTGCCGCCAGATATCCAGCGCGTCAAGGCACAGCAGCATGGCTTCCAATAAATCGCCGCCGTTGCGGGTCGGTTGCGCGTGGTTGGCGGCCGGGGCCGCGTCCTGGAAAATCGTTTCGCCGTCCTGTTTCCGGGCTTGCCACAGGGCAACGGTTGTTTCGTCGGCAGTGAAAGGCGCGTCAAGGGGCGTCGGCGTGAACGCGCCCGCGCGTATGCGAACAGCCTCGATGCGGCCATGACACCCCATGCCGCCCGGCGGATACGCCCCGAGATAGAACAGGCCGTCATCCGGCCCCTGGCCGTCCCGGATTTCCGCTGTCGCGCCCCGGGCTATGGCGGATTCCAATACACGCGCCCCGTCCACATACAACGCGATGCGCGTCGGCTCGAAGACCAGCGCAACGGCGCGCCATGCGCTATCCGTGATGACATGGTCGGAAACAAAGGTGTGCGGCGAATAGCCAGGCAGATAAACGCTTAACCGTCCCGTACCCGCTTCACTGAACAACTCCCAATGGTTCGGCGACGTTTTGTTGCGATGGGCCACGATAATGCTGTACCCGGGATGCGCGTCCATCTTGACCAGACATTCCACGGTCAGCGGGGGCCGCCCATAGTCGGGCCGGGGCCTTGCGCTCCAGTGGAACGCCCCTGATCCGTCGGCGACAGCGGCGGTTGCGTGCAGCCCCGCGGCGGCGCGTTCTTGCGGCGCGGGCTTGTATACATTGCCCCGGACCAGCCGCGCTTCGATCCGTTCGCGCAGGGCGCGTGTGCCGCTGTGTAGAACACGATCAAAGCCAAGCGTGGTATGGCTGACGCTGTGACAGCCCGCTACCGGCGTCAGGTGCATGGGCGCCTCGCGCAACGTCGCCGCGCCGACAATGCGCTCGTATGGCAACACGCGCAGCGGCGCTTTTTCCGCCACCAGCCGCGTTGCCAAGGCGTAGCGCATATCCTGGGTGACGCCTACAAGTTCTTCAGGGTTCAACGCAAACTCGGCGTTTTTCATGGCCCGGCCATGTTCACCCGCCAGCGCGCGTTGGGCCAATGCGCGGGTCGTTTCCGACAGACGCCGTGGTTGCTCCGGACGCCATGCGCCCATCCATGCCGTCGGCTGTGTCGCTTCGGGCATTACGGACGACGCCCCGGCTCCAAGCGCACCGCCCAGGGCCGCCGCGCCCGCAGAGGCCTGTTTCATGAAGTCGCGTCTGTTTATTGCCATGTTCTATGGTCTCCACTGGCCGGTTCGATGCCGCCATATCGCATCACAACGGTAGGTCCACGTAAAAAGTGTACCATACCGTGCGGGATACGTCAATAAAACGAATACGCTTATTCAGTTGCCGCGCCACCTGGAAAAACTTCGTTAGACTAAACAGGAGGCGCCGTCCCCGATGGACCTTGTTGACCTTGTTGACAAGATGGACGCCACAGGCATGACCAAAAGCCGCTGTTACATTTTTTAATGGTCAAACAGCCGGCGTCTCTGGTACAGGTAATTGAAGCCACGCGCGGCTTGCGGCGACTGTTTTCTCAGCAGCCGATGCACTTTAGGAGGGCAAATGATCTGTGGAATTATCAGTAAGCGCGAAAAAGGTTTTCCGATTACCTTATTGTAATACACGCTTTTAATTTGAAAGTAGTATGTCTTTCCCCATAATACACAATAAATTTCTTTAGGGCATATAAGTAACATTGCTATGCGCATAATAAATGAAAACTGAACAAAAAACTATCCGGTAAATACCATATATCACTATTTCAGCCCATTGGTCTTGCGGCGGCTGGGGGAAAAAATAGGGGTTGCCGATTGGACGGGAACATGGTATAATAAAGACGGTCAGTGCCATTTTAATGGCGTTTCTCCTTCCGCGGAGGCCTGGTACGGAAACGTGTCAGGCCTCTTTTCTTTTTTGTGTCATGAGTATACTGTGTACGGCGGCTGTGTTGCGTGGTCACACGTTGAATCTGAACAGGAGCATGTCGCCGTCTTTAACCACATAATCTTTGCCTTCGAGCCTTACCTTTCCCTTTTCTTTTGCCTTGGCCATGGAACCTGCCTCAATGAAGTCGTCATAAGCCACTGTTTCTGCGCGTATGAACCCGCGCTTGATGTCGGAATGGATTACGCCTGCGGCGTCTACGGCATGTGTTCCGTTACGTATGGTCCAGGCGCGCACCTCCGGCTCTCCGGCGGTGAGGAAGCTGATAAGCCCGAGCATTTCGTAAGCGAACTGGATAAAGCGGATGCGCGATTCGTCTCCCAGTCCGAGTTCTTCACGGAAATCCCGCTGTTCCTCGTGCGGCAGCTGGCTCACCTCCATCTCGAGTTTGCCGCATAGTTCGATCA
>SLFT01000072.1 GCA_007124105.1 Candidatus Hydrogenedentota bacterium
AATCTGGGAACGATCAGAAAAATCCCCGTCTTCAAGCGGCAAATTACGCGTACGAAAACACTTCAACCTGGCTGTGTTTACGTCGCGCCTCGTCAACATATTGTTCCAAGTGCGCGGCGACCTCGTCATCAATCCAGTCCGCGCCGCATTGCGCGCATACCGTTGCGGGTACATGACGAACAACCACGACACCGAAGCCCAGTTCTACGGAAAAGATGGTTTTGCCCGGCTTCTTCGCGCCGCCGCAAAGCGGACATTCACTGCTCTTCTTGGTGTTCATAGCCTTTTCCTTATCCTGAAGTCTGTTTCAAAATGCATTACTCAACTTCTTCAGGGCGATGCGAAAACCAATCAAAAATACCCTGAACGTCAGGCGCGCCCTGGCCTTTAACAGGCATGCTTTCCGGCATAGCGCGAAGAAGCGCTGAATATACAGGTTGGTATTCTATCGCGCGAACAAACATCTTCCCCCGCGCTACATCCGTGGCATCAAAAAGCAAATCAAAAAAAGGATCATCCTGATGAAACGCAGTGGCCCGCCACAAATATTTGGGCAGATGCGCGCATAATGCCTCTATTTTATGTTTGACGCCAATACACGGGATTTGAAAAACGCTTCTCTTCAATTTGTTGGTCGTTGTCAGATACAAATCCCACTCCAAAGAGAATAGAGCGCTCATACCTTTGTGTTTTTTGATTATCTTCTGAAACGTTTTTTCCCGTTGGAGTGTGTCTAACACTTTAGAAAATGCCGTAACCGCTTCGATAATCCGCTCAACTGGCACACGAATTTTGTGATAAAGGGGGATTAGCAATGTGGTGGGTTCGACCTTTATTCCGCATTCACTTTTCTTGTTTTTCCATGAGGTAATCAGCTTGTCATCGGCGGTATCGAACTCCATTCGAGCAAAAGGACCTATTTGATCGTCATGAACGTAGAATTTATCTATGCGGGACCAGCGAAAAACCGTGCCATAGTTTTTGCACAGGGTTTGACATCTTTTTCCTAAGCTATATCCTGTAACTACAACAGCATGACCGCCATCCCGTATGTTAAACGTCAGTAAAGGTGCTATGCCCCCTCTCAAATGCGTATAAACCATATTCAATAGCGTTTGTTTCGGTAGAGATGTTTTTTTGAGGTCTATCACCAACGGGTCAAGGCCAATCTGATGTATTGCATCAGCCATCTGAGAAACACTCAGCCCATTAGAAGGGAGAGTACGCATGGTGGAAGAAACTCTTTTATTGGCGGCTTTGGTAATTGTAACAGGCGAAGGAATTTGATGCGCAAATAATACCCCCGTTCCTTGAAATGTAACCCACAATGCGGTGGTGGCGCAAGCTGCGGCGGCGCGATCCTGTTCTTGAAAAGCAAGCGTCTCAACTTCAAGGGGAATGCCCATAAGATTGGCATGATATTTACGCGTGATCGGAAAATGCCTGCGGCCATTATCGCTTTCGTAGGTCTTCAGGCACGTGCGTCCGATAACATAAGCGGGCAGAGGCTTGACCACAATAAAGCCGAGATAGGATGACTGCAGCATTTCCTGGGACAAAGCGCTTGGCTTTCCAGACAGTAAAGCGAGAAATTCATCTTCACAGAATTTAGCGGTAAAAAAGTGCAGCCGAGAACAATGCCGTTCATAAGTCTGAAAGCATGTTGCGTAATAAGCAGCATAATCGTCAAGAAAATCCCGATCGACATATTTCGGCTCGACAACCATCGTTGCCGCTTGAACGCCCTTCGATCCAAAATACTCCTCGAAATAAGTCTTGTGGACTTTTGCGACAATAGTTTCCGGGGTGGAAGGGGTTAAACCCGCAAGTTGCTCCTCAAGCGCTTCTATGGAGTAGGGCTTCACATACGGACGCGCATTCGTCATCAACAAACCCCTATACCGTCATAATACGGTTTAACACCTCGAAGTCCACTGCTTTGGCTTTGCGTATCTCTTGGGGTAATAACGAAGATTTGCTAATGGCTTCTTGAATTTTCTTTTGACCCTCGGCCGATTCGCTCCACTTTTTTAATGCAGCTTCCATTTTGTCTGTATTCATTTTCTTCATGGTCGTTTCTGCCTATAACCGCAATTATAATACATTACCTTGACGGTTGCGTCAACTATTCGAATCAGGAAAATATTGGGGGTGTTTTATCATCCCCAGATTATCCTGTGCGTTGTATTTACGATACCCAAATTGCGAATGTGGCCCATACACACGGCACAGTTTATCATATCTGAACATACCACATGTTTAGTTTAGTGAAAGCAACTAAACGCACTCGTTTTTTCTTATTCCCTGAACAACCCCGCGTTGTTGCGGGCGCGCAGGCGCAGGGCGTTTAGGCGGATGAATCCGGTGGCGTCGGTCTGCTCGTAGGCGCCTTCGTCTTCCTCGAAGGTGCATATCTTAGGATCATAGAGCGATGTCGCCGCGCGACGACCCACAACGTTGCAGCTGCCCTTGTACAGGCATACCCGCGCCGTACCGGTCACGTCTTCCTGGCTCTTGTCTACAAAGGCCATCAGCGCTTCCATTTCGGGAGCGTACCAGAAGCCGTTGTAGATCAGTTGCGCAATCTTTGGCGCAAGCGTGTCCCGCTGCAACATCACTTCGCGGTCCATGGTCAGCGACTCCACGGCGCGATGAGCGGTGTACAGTATCGTGCCGCCGGGCGTTTCGTAAACGCCGCGCGATTTCATGCCCACAAAACGGTTTTCTACCAGGTCCACCCGTCCCACGCCGTTTGCGCCGCCCAGCGCGTTCAGTCTTTCCAGCAGCGGAACCGGCGCGAGCCGTTCGCCGTCCACGGCCACGGGCGTGCCCGCTTCAAAATCAATTTCGACATAGGTGGGCTTGTCAGGCGCTTGCGTAGCCGGTACGCTGAGCAGGTATGTGTCTTCGAGCGGTTCGTTCCACGGGTCTTCCAGGGTGCCGCCTTCGAAAGAAATGTGGAGCAGATTGCGATCGCATGAATAGGGTTTCTTCTTGCTCGCGGGCACGGGGATATTGTGTTTTTCGGCGTAAGCGATCATCTTTTCGCGGCTGTTCAGTGTCCATTGCGGGTCGCGCCAGGGCGCGATAATACGCACAGTCGGTTCCAGCGCCATACAGGTTAGCTCGAAGCGTACCTGGTCGTTGCCCTTGCCGGTGGCGCCGTGGGCGACGGCGTCCGCGCCGTATTCGCGCAACACCTCGATCTGCGCTTTGGCGATAAGGGGCCGCGCAACACTGGTGCCGAGCAGGTAGCATCCTTCATAGATGGCGTTGGCGCGCATGGCGGGAAACACAAAATCACGAACGAACGCTTCGCGCAGGTCTTTGACCACCACGGCGCTTGCGCCGGTATCAATCGCTTTCTGTCGCGCCGGCTCGGTTTCCTCGCCCTGGCCCACATCCGCTATGTACGCAATGATCTCGGCGTTGTAGGTTTCCTGCAACCATTTCAGGATGATCGAAGTATCCAATCCGCCGGAATAGGCCAATACGATTTTTTTTACGTCGTTCATAGTTTCTTCCTTTGTTGTGCGGGCGCCGCCGTGTTGCAGCCTTTTGGGTCGGTTCCGCTTCACCCGCGTTTCAGTGCGCGTTCTGGTTGCGCAGCAATGTTGCCAGTACCGCCTTTTGCGCGTGCAACCGGTTCTCCGCCTGATCGAAACACACGGAATGGCGTCCATCAATGACCTCGTCGGACACCTCCTGGCCGCGATGCGCGGGCAGACAATGCATAAAGATAGCGTCCGGCTTTGCCAGCGCCATAAGCGCCGCGTTAACCTGATACGGAGCAAAGATTTTCTGCCGCTCCGCTGTTTCAGACTCCTGGCCCATACTCGCCCAGACATCGGTATATACGGCGTCCGCGTCGCGCAAGCCTGATTCGCAGTC
>SLFT01000002.1 GCA_007124105.1 Candidatus Hydrogenedentota bacterium
AGCTATACAATCTTATTGTTTGATATAATGGCATTTTCAACAACAAAGCATTTTATATGAGCATGATAGGCGAAACTTACAAAAAATTGTCAGCCAGCCCCGGGTTAAGCGCCTATACGTCACACATGCCCGAAGCAAACGCTCCCACCTTCAAGTCCAAATTCGAGGCGGAACTTGCGGCTGCCGAACGCCAAGCGCCGGCCAACGTCATCAAGTTGCTGTTGTGCGATGGTGCGCGTCCGCTGTGGAACTACAAAGACAACAGAGAATGTTTTGAGGATTACGAAAAAATCATAAACATCTACCACACGGCTGAGCGTTTGAACCTTGCAGCGGAAGCGTTGTTTGGCAAGGAGTCCGATAAAGCCAAAGCATGGTACGCCAAATACCGAAAGCAATTGCTTGAAAAAGACGGGGGCGCGCGCAGTGTACTGCGGTCTATGGACTATTACAGCAAAACACGCGCGCTATCTTTGAGCCAGGCCCTGTTATGTCAAATGGCTGTTGGCAATTCCTTTCCTGGTCAACAGCTGTTCAGCGTGAGAAAGGGTAATATGTTTTTGGGTTCATGTCAACAGCTTTGTTATACTGATTGTATCAGGGTTGGGACGCGCTCATGCGCCTCGACAGGACAGATGTGACGCTTGTATTGTTGCTTCGATGTGCGGTATGCCATTTTGGGAGAGATCGGCGTCGGTGCGTGTTGCGTGCAGGCCGATAGTGTGACGTAGACGGGAGCGTACTTGCATTTTTTTTGCGTCCGCCGGTATAGTAAGGACTGTACATACAAATGTTCGCACTGAGCCGACACTGTTCTTGGGTAGTTGTGTTGCACGGCTGAAACACAAATGACAGAAGGGTTGTTTACATGGGTTTTGACCTGGTTTCCGTGGGTGTTGTGTGCGCTGATGTCATGGTGCGTCCGGTGGACGCGATTCCTGAAAAAGGCACACTGGGTCTTGTCCCACAACTGGAAATGCATCTTGGCGGTCTGGCGGCTGTTACCGCGAGCGTATACAGTCAGTTGGGGGGCGCTGCCGCTTTTGTAGGCCGGGTTGGCCGGGATGGTTTTGGTGATTACCTGCTTTCCACACTGCACCATAATGGCGTGAACACGGATAACGCAACGCGCGTTGATGCGACGCGTTCATCAGCCACTGTTGTGTTGATTGACGACGCCGGCGAGCGGACGTTCCTGCATCATGTGGGGGCCAACGCGGAAACCTGTGAAAGCGACATTGATCTTGATGTGGTAAAACAGGCGCGCGTCCTTCACTGGGGTGGGCCGGCTATTATGCCGCAGTTGGATGGTGCGCCCATGGGCCGCGTTTTCGAACACGCCAGGGCGCAAGGCGTACAGACGAGCATGGACACATGCTATGACGGCAAGGGCGTGTGGCTTCCGCTTATTGAGCCGTCTTTGCCTCACCTGGATATTGTGTTCTCAAGTTTTGAAGAAGCCCGCGGCTACACGGGTTGCGATACGCCCGAGACCATTGCCGACTTCTACCTGAGTTATGGGGTCAAGATAGCCGTAATCAAACTCGGCGGCGACGGGCTGTACATGAAGACTTCTGCGGAAAGCTGCCGCATACCCGCGCACCAGGTCAGCGTGGTGGACACCACGGGCGCGGGCGATGCGACGTGCGGCGGTTTTTTGTACGGTTGGCTTCAGGGATGGGACCTGGAGCGGTGCGGCCGACTGGCCAATGCCGTAGGCGGGCTGACCGTACAGCGCATGGGCGGCGCGGAAGCCATCAATAATCTGGAAGAAACACTGGCGTTTATGGAGACGTTGCGATGAAAAGTATGCTCGTATGCGTATCGCTTGTTTTGTTGGCGCAAGGTTGGGAGCGCCCTGTTATCAAAGAGTCTGAACTGGCGGCGCCCCCCGGCGCCGGGCAGGGCAGCCCCGCAGTCGAAGACGATACGGCCCGTCCGGGACAGACAGGTTCCTGGGACATGGATTCCGGCAATGCCGACGCGGAACAGCGGGATGCTTCGCCCCAGGCGGAGCAGGAAGAGGTTGTAACCCGGTGGGAGTATGACGACGAAGGAAGGCCGGTGGTGCGCACGGTAGGAACAGCGGAAACATCGCACCGCGAGCCTGAAAAAGAAGTGGAGTCGCGCAACGAAACCGCGCGGGAACAACGCGAACCGGGACGTATCGCTACCTTCTGGTTTGTGTTGCCCCGTCGCTAACGGACTTTGGTGCAAGCCCTATGAAAACCCGTTTTATTTCGACGCTCTTATGCTTACTGCTATTTAGCGCCCTTTGCAACATTGCGGACGCTGTTGACAGCGAGGATGCGGCAACATATCAGGCAGCGGGCGCCTCCGCCGAAGAGGAGCGCAACCGTGAACGTGAAAACAGTCATCTCGTGGTGCGCGCGGCCGTTGCCGCCATAAAAGCGCGTCAAAATCCCGATGACGACAAGGGCGACAGCGAGGAGTCTGTAGACAAAAACGGCGACGACCGCGACAACAATGATGCGCCGCCCGCCGTCCCTTCTTATGGAACGGTTTATCGTCAGCCCCCGTTGCGCATAGGGGTAACACGAGCGCCGCGTCTGGGGACCCGGCCGGCCCACAGTCCGCTGGCGGACGAGAATCGGCGCACCATCCGCGATGCGATTGTGCGCCCGATTGAATTTGGCGAACCGGACCTTGGCTTTGAACCGCCTGACTGGAGGGAGCCAGTACGGGATATTGAAGCGGATTCCATGATTTCAGATTTGCAGGCCGGCGCCACCCAATTATCCGGCAACGTTCGTCTGCGTCTTGGAGAAATGCTTTTCAATTCCGACGAATTCCGATATGCTGAGAGCGTGGGCAGTTACAAGGCCTCGGGAAATGTGCTTGTACGCCAACACCACTCACATCTTACGGCGAAATCACTGGAATATTTTGCGCCTGACCTGGAAACGGCAAGAAGAACCTTTATTCTTGAGCCTGGCCCGAACGAATGGGACCTTGCCAGGCGCCGCCTCACGATGGGGCGTTTGCTGGCGGAACAGCTGAACGTTGTGGAGCCTACGCGTCACTTGTATGCCGAGTACGCCGACTATGATTTTGCCACACAAACAGGCGAACTGCGCAACACACATGGACTGGCGGCCGTGTTCTTCTACAATGCGGAACGGGTTCAGATTCTTGGGCCGCAAGACGCTATTATAGAGAACGCCTGGTTTACAACATGTCCCGACGAACACCCCCATTACCGTATACGCGTCAAGGAACTGACTATTCGCGACGGTGAGGCCGTGTCCGCCAAGAAAGCGCGGTTACAAATCGGACGTCATAAAACGCCTATTATGATGCCCTTCTGGAAGGGCGGCGGCGACCAGCCCTGGATGCTCGATTTCGACAGCGGACGTCGCGCCGCGATCGGCTACTTCACCAATGTCGGACTCCAGTTCGAGGTTAGTCCTGAAGTGTCGGTGGGGCCGCGGCTTATGCCGACGCACAAAGAAGGCGTCGGGATAGGCGGCGATTTATATTACGATTTTTCTCATAAGCCGGCATCCAGGCTCTATCGCACCCAGGGCGAAGCCCATGTTTTGTACACCACCAAGGAGCGCGGGTATGGCCTGTGGCGCCACCGGTATGATTTGGACAACGACTTGGTGTTGCGCATGGAAGCCGAGCAGTGGTCGGACCGCGATTTCTTCAAGGATTTCTTTTACGATGAATATCGGAATCGGACAACGCCGCGCACCTTCGCCAATGTAACCTACAGACAACCTGCCTATATTGCAACAGGCACAACGCGCGTCAGCACCCATTCCTGGGTACGTGAAACGGAACGGCTTCCGGAAGCAACCTTCCATCTCGTCGAACGTCCGTTGGGCCACAACTTCTACGTGTCGTACGATAATGTGACCGGTTATAACCGCCGCGATGCGCGTGATCTCGAGGCCATGCGTACAGTAAACATTGCGCGACTCTCCTATGACTGGGCGCCTCATCCGGCTATTGGCGTCACTCCTTTTTATGAAGCGGAAGGCACCTGGTACCAGCGGCTTGCAACCACCGACAGCAGCGCCGCGCGTTTCTCCAATACCCTGGGCGTCACCCTGCAAACCCGATTCCACAAAGTGTATCCGGGAATACTTGGATTCTCGGGGTTCAAGCATATAGTAGCGCCCTCCATCACCTATTCGTACCGACCCTCATCGTCGCTGAGCCCCTACGAAGCGCCACACTTCGATGCGCTTGACAATGTATACGGACGCAGCCGCATTGAGACAAAGATCAGTAATATACTCTACGGGCGCGACGCGGAAACACAGGAGGTGTGGCAGGTGGGACGCATCACACTCTACCAGGGCAATGATTTTTGGAATGAAGTGCGAAAGGCCAATGATTACGAAGTGGAGATTGACATCCGTCCGCGTCCCTGGTGGGGGGCGCAGCTGGTGGGCGAACGTCATATCAGCGCGCGCTATGAGATGCCGTTTGCGCCAAGCCGTTTCGCCAGGCTTTTTCCCAGAACTTATGAGCGCATTCACGGGCGCAGGTATGATGAAGAATTTTACGTCAGCAGGCGCGACCGCGCCGATTACAGTCGGCTGCTCACGCAAGTGTACTACGACAATACAATGCAGGGCGGCAACTTCAGCGGGCGCGTGGGATTTGCCTATACCAATACCCAGGGGCGCGTGTTCAATCGCGAGGTACTCTACGGGCTGGGCTACAAGCTCGGCGAAAACTGGGGGGTAGGCTTCGAGCACATTTACAATATGGAAGGGGGCGAACTGCGCAGCCAGACCTACGAAATACGACGCCGTTTTCATTGTTGGGAATCAGCGTTGCGATTTCGGGACAGGGAATCCGGATTCGACGTCAATGTCGAAATCAGTCTAGTCGCCTTCCCAGGGAGCACCATCAGGTTTTAGTACCTGGCCCGGCCTGGTCGTCCACTGTTTCCTTTCAGGCTGGCGCCGCATTTGCGGTTTTGCCCGGCCTATGTTCACCCTTTCAGTATACGTTTCGTTACACCTGTATGCCTGATTGCAGCACATAGACGCACTGTCTTACGCACGGCTGTGATTGCAGCGCTTCCGCGAATAAACATATCCCGAACGGTGTTATCAACAATGTGGTATACTTAATACGGAAACGATTGTTGGAGATTTAATCATGATAGCACTCTTGAAAATACAGTGCCCACATTGCGGCTCGGCGGGCCAGATTCTGATGCCGCCGCCTGGCGCCATTATTATCGGGCCCTGTCCGGAGTGCAGCAAGCTTGTGGCTATATTTGCGGGCGAGGCCTTGCCGCTTGATGACGACATTATGAACAACGGCGCCATGAAGGATAAGTATGAGCACGTGATGCAGATATTGTCCGCTTATCTTGAGGAACAGGTACGCCAATGCTTCACGCAGGCGCAAGACGTTCCCGCCGTTGATGATGATGGGCGGGAAGGGCGCCGTGAACGCCCAGATAAGGGCAAGGAGCGCCCGGAACGCCTGATTACGGACGACGAGTTCGATCATTTTATCCAGAAAGAGCTTGGCAATCTGGACGACCCGGAGTTTTTCGAGCGATTGGGCTGAAAAAACGGGTGCGGGCCGGTTCGCGGCGCGCCATAGCGCGCCTTTTTTCGCGACGGGTGTTGCGCGTTTTGGTGGAGCCGTAACAGTAGTGGATATGATGCCGGGCAGTCTGTGGAAATCGTGCCACTGACGCACTATTCATGCCCCACGCCGTGTATCGCTGTACACGGTTGGCGCTTTCACTCGCCGCTATTCTTGTAGCGAAGGGTCGCGTTGAAGGGCTTCACGGGTAATGCGCGCCACAAGTCCGGAAAGCAACATCAACCCGATGAGATTGGGAAACGCCATGGCTGCGTTAAAGATGTCGCCGATAAGGAACACGATGTCCAGGGAAACCAGCGCGCCTACGAAAGTGAGGCAGATAAACACAATACGGTAGAGCTTGGTGATCCGGATGCCAAAGAAGTATTTCACGCACTGCTCACCGTAATAGCACCATCCAAGCAACGTGGAATAGCCGAACAGGAATGACGCGCCCGCAACAACCGCCCCGCCGAAATAGGGAATAGTAGCGGAAAACGCGCCTGCCGTCATAGCCGCACCCTGCAGATCGCTGGTCCATACGCCGGACGCAAGAAGGATCAGCGCTGTAAAGGTACAGACCACGATGGTGTCAATAAATACCTCTGTTACGCCAATCATCCCTTGATAAATAGGTCCCGGCGTCTGGGCGGCGGCATGCGCGATGGGCGCGGAGCCCATGCCCGCCTCGTTGGACAACACGCCCCGTCGCGCGCCGTATTGGATGGCCTGTCTCAGGGATGCGCCCAGGAAACCGCCTGTGGCCGCTGCGGGCGAAAAGGCGTGGCTGAAAATAAGCCCGATGGCCTGCGGGATGAATTGTATGTTTTTGAGCAGCACCAGTGTCCCAAACAGGAAATAGAGCAGCAGCATGGCTGGAACCAGGCGTTCGGCCACCGCGCCGATACGTTTGATGCCGCCCAGAATGACCAATGCAACCAGCAGGCTGATAAGACACCCCGTAAACAAAGGGGGTACGCCAAATTCGCTCTGCAATGCGCCGGCCATCGAGTTGCTCTGCAACATATTGCCTGTGCCCAGCAACGCTGAAAACGCGCCGCACACCGCGAACACAGCGGCCAGCGCCCTGGCAAAGGCGGTATCGTTCAGGCCGTAGCGAATGTAATACATTGGGCCGCCCGCCACAGAGCCGTCGGCATGCTTGCGCCTGAACTGCACACCGAGAACCGCTTCGCTATACTTGGTGGCCATGCCGAGCAAGCCGCATACCCACATCCAGAAGATAGCGCCCGGACCGCCCCAGCATAGGGCCGTGGCCACGCCCGCAATGTTTCCGTTGCCCACCGTCGCCGCCAGCGCGGTGGAAAGCGCGGCAAAGGGCGTCACATCGCCTTCACGGTCTTCTCCGGAGCGCGCGCGCTTACTGAAGGTGATGCGGATGGCCGTTCCCAAACGTCTGAACTGTAAGAATCCGATGCGCACGGTGAGCAGCGCGCCAATTCCGAAGAGAACGGGCACCATATAGGTCCAGATATGGGCCGCGACAACATCCAGCCAGGCTGTTATCTGTTCAAGAATGTCATGCTCCATTAATTATACTCCCGTGGGTTCAGGGCCGTCGGCGCAACCACAACGATGCCCTGTGCGTTGAATATTTTGCCTCCCCGTCAAGAATTATTCAGGAGAGCGCCTCCCGTCAACCGTGAACACCCCGCAAACCGGCATGAGTGTAGCAAAAGCGCTGCTCTGTCCACAAACGGGTGTCACGCGCCATGGCATGGAAACACGAAAATACGCGCAACAGCGTCTATCCAGGACACCCCACAGTTCCAATCTTGGTCAGGCAGGATTTGCTTTCCCCGAAATCCAAGAAGAGGATACAAACGTCATCTGAACTGTTGCTTTTATGGTGTTCGCTGTGGCCGGAGACAACGTTTCAGGAAGCGCCGGCCAAAAGAGCAGACATCATGCGGGCGAGTCCGAATTGTCGGGCGGCATTCCCTTGATTGACGGCTATCTCGAGTCGGTTGCCGCTGCCATACAACGCCAAAGGCGCGCCGGGCGCCACATCGCCGTAGGTAGTGTGCAGCGGGAAGATATGGTCGCCCACATGCACAGTGCCCGCAATTGTCCCGTCTGTGTCTCCCTCGCGCTGTATGTTGGTAATGCAATTGCCAAAATGATCAATATGGATGATAACGCCCGCCTGTCGGCCTTTTCCATCGCGCCTGGTGGTTGGCAGCGGCAGTTTATCGAGGGATGTTACCGCGTCGCCCAGCGCTTCGGGCGCGCCGCCGTCTGCCAGCCAGGCCGCCGCGGGCGCGAAGATATCCCTTCCGTGGAATGTGTTGCTGATCATCACGCCGTTGTTCGCGTCAGGCCTGATCTGATAAGCCCAGTCCATCTTGTGGCGCATCAGCCACAGCGTAAGCAAGCCGTTGTCTGGCCCTACAAACACGTGACCGCCCGCGCTGACGGCGACAGGGCGTCTGGCGGTGCCCACGCCGGGGTCAACCACAATCAGATGAACCGTGCCCTTGGGATACCAGGGAATAGCGGCCTCGATAAACAATGCCGCCTCCAATATATCCTGCGGCGCAATATCGTGCGTCAGGTCGTCAATCGTCGCCTTGGGGCAGTGACGGCGCAATACGCCTTTCATGGCGGCAACGTACGGGTCCCGCATCCCGAAATCAGTGGTCAGCGTAATAATGGTCATGAGAACCTCTTTCTCCAGGGTTTACGGCGGCGACATCAATAAACCTCGCGAAGTACCGATGTTGAAACGTTATCATGTCTTATCTGAGACAACACAGCACAAGCAGCGATATGCCTGTCAACAATGCATCGCCGAGAAACAGACGCCGCGACTTAGCGTCGCCAGCGCTACAATCACACCCGCATCCCAGCGCGCCCAACAATCCGCCTGCCCGGGCAGGCATCCAGGTCTCGCCGTCCCGGGAATACCAGACATCGTTGGCGTCGCCGTCGGCAACGCTTCCGCCCGCCAGCCAGAGCCGATTGTTGTAAACAGCCGATGCGTGTCGCGCGCGCGGCAACCAGGCGGCCTCGGTTTCAACGGTCTCCCAGACCTTGCCATCGGATGATGTCCAGGTTTGATGCAAACGGTCGCCAGCTGCGTCCACACCTCCAAATACGCGTATTTTCCCTTTGAAGACCTCAGCGCAATGCCCCCGCACCGCGGCGGGCAAGTCCCCCGCCTTTTCCCAGGAAATGCCGTCTTCCGACCGCCACACGTCCTTGTAGATATCATAGTCATCCTTGCCGCCAAGTACGTAGAGTGCGTCCTCGAAGGATACGGCGGCATGTTCCCAGCGCGGCGCCCACCGCGCGCCGTTGGACAGCGACTCCCAGGCATTGCCGTTCTCGCTGACCCATACGTCGTTGTAACAGACGTCGCCAAATCCCTCGCCGCCAAGCAGGAACATGCGTCCATCATGCACCAGGCACGCCATGCCGCGTCGGGGCGACCACGCCGCCTCGGCGACAACCGTCTCCCATTGGGCGCCGTCGGATGATCGCCACACATCGTTCAGATATGCGGCGCCCTGGCCGCCTAGCATCCAGATGCGCTCTTGATATACGAGAACGGCATGAAGATGCCGTTGTGGCGGATGAGGCGCTTCAAGCGGAAGACGTACCCACGAAAAACCATCCCGCGAAATCCACGTGTCGTTGAAGAACAAGGTCTTGCCGAAAGCGTTTAGTCCGCCTGTTACCGCAAGCGCATCGTCAAAAGCAACCATGCAATGGCCGCTGCGCGGATTCCACTGGCCCATATCAGCCTTTGTCAAGGCAAGGGCATCATACATTAGAAAGAGCATCGCGATTATGAACACTGCATTTCGTGTGCGCATAGGCGCTCCTGTCATGTTATGGCGCTGTTTGAGGGCGCGCTCCAAAAAGTTGGTGCTGCGCGGCTGACGAAAATAGTATCGCGCGGCGTTAACCTGTTTTCCGAAACTATGGCGCAACATCACGGGGCGAAGGCTGTCAACAAAAGTTTAACGCCAACGTCAAGGGATTTGCAATATCATTGATACGGGCAGCCATATTACAGGCGGAACACGAAACCTGGTGAAATATCCGGGTTAACGGCGACGCGCCAGTATAAGCAGCGCAAGCCCGAGCAGAAGCCAGTTGCCAAGCCAGCGCTCGAGCGTTGTTGAAACATCCCCTTTCTTATTGCATCCCGGGAAGCCGCAACCAGTGCTTCGCGTGGGCGGTTTAATCTCTCCTTCATCGTCATCCCCGGGAACAGTGGCCTGGATACGGACGTGGCCGCCATGGACTGTCACATCTGTATACCACTCGAAGTCCTCGCCGAACGGTCCCGCTAACTTTACGTTCACGAGATGGACCGGCAATATCGTACCTGGCCGGGCATTTTCAGAAACACGAAAGTGCAGGAGCAGCGCTTCAACGCCGTCTTCCCCTTGCGTGAGGAACATGTCGGTGTCCGCGGCAACGCCAAGACGCAGAAAATGGCCGTCTTGCTGCGATTGTTGTGTGGAATCTGAAAGCAGCGCGCCTGGCGTATAGTGTTCCAGAGTCAAACCCGAGGAAACTGACGGAAAGGCGACGCTAATATTCAAGCCCGTCAGTCCGCTGGCGTTCTTAACAGTCACAGGCAGTTCAAGCAGCGCGCCGGGCGTCGTCGTTGTCTCGTTTGGCAGGCTTATTTCAACGGATGCGTCCGCAGGCGCGTCATCCCACACATCCGCCAGGGTGCGTTCTGTTTCCCCGGGCGAAACAGACGCGCCCCGCGCCATGCGCATGATAATCACCGCATCCGCGCAATCAATCATTCCATCGTTGTTCAAGTCTCCAGCCATCCAGTGGCAGGCGTCCGCATCCAGCGCGCCCACAGAAATATCAAGCGCCAACGCCGCGTCCGGCGCTGTTATACGGCCATCATTATCCATGTCGCCTGGCTTGCCGCATGTCTGGTCGAAGCAAAGCGCCGCACTATCCGACAGGTCTATTTCCAGGGTGTCGCCGTCGGCAAAGGTGAATGACGCATCGCTGAACGCAAGCGTACTGCATTCTTCCTCGGGCGCGTCGTCGCGTACGCACATATCCAGGTGGAACAGACGCCCGACGCCCGCAAATTGGACGGGCGCATCAAACGCCGCGCTAATAGAGACCACGCCCGGCGTTGAATCATCAACAGCGATGGGCATGTTGCGCGTGATGGCAGTATGGCGCACGCCAATCCGCTCACTGTCCACAACATCCTGGTTGTAAACAATCGCTACCGAGAACCCCGTTATTTCAACTCCCGCCATATCCGATACGCTCAGGCCCACGGAACCGCAGGTTCCGACATCAAGGTTCACATCGCTTAAACGCACTGTTGCCACACCCGCCCGCGCCGAAACAGGACCGGCGTAGACGCTTTCCAATTCGTCGGCAACCGCCGTTAAGCGATAGTAGTACAAGTTGCCGGCAGTCACATCCGTGTCGTCTTTGCGCGTAACGTCCGCCGTAAGCGTATCCAGCAGTGTATATGTTGTTTCATCTTCCGCGCGACGATAAACCCGATAACCCGAGAGGTTGCCTTCTCTATTGGGCGCCCAACGCAATTGAATTCGCCTGGCGCCGCCTGACGCAACAAATTGCTGGGGGCGCGCCGGATAAATGCCGCTTGACACCACCAACGCTACGGCCGCGCCAACGGGAACGGTTGCGCCTGCCGCGGGCTGTTGGCGCAACACATGGCTGAGCGGCACAAGTACGTTGCGCTCATGCGTAATTGCGCCTTGAGACAAGCCAGCGCCTTGAAGCGTCTCCAGCGCCTTCGCCGCGGATATGCCGACAACATTGGGAACGTCAACCCACTGCGTTTCGCCTTCATCATGGCCCTCGCCCTCGTTGATGTCGGGACCGCGTGACGCCACGAGGTCCACAGGGCTGCCCGGTACAATCATTGTGCCGCCGGACGGGTGCTGGCTAATTACAGTGCCCGCGGGTATTGTGTTGTCATAGCGCTCGTCTACAAGGCCGACAGTCAGCCCCGCCGCTGTGATGGCCGCCTCCGCATCAGCCAGCGCCATGCCTGTTACATGCGGGACGGGAACAAACTCGGGTCCGCGCGAGACCACAAGCGGAACGGCTGTGCCCATGTTGATGCTTGCTCCCGCCGTTATGCCCTGACTAATGACGGTGTCGGCGGGGACGGCGTCGCTGTACGCATGGGATATCCGCGCCGCCAGGCCCACGCTTTCAATTGCCGTAACAGCGTTGGCCTCGGATATATCGGTCACATAAGGAACCATGCCTTGCGGCAGGGCAGCCAGATAGGGATAGGAACCGCCGTCGAGCATGTACCACACCGCTTCGAAATCCCACCCGGCCCCAGTAAAAGTAGTCAGTGTCTGCATCTGCTCTGTAGACAGCCCAATGCCAATATCGTTGTCGGGGCCGCCAATCGCATGGTCCCAAAATGAGGCGTCAGCGTAACCGCCGGTCAAACAGCCTGCCAGACCGCCGGTGTTCGTTTCGCCCGTTGCGGCGCCTACCGCGTAGCATTGGTAAATGGCGCCGGCAACATTGTCGCCTACTAGCCCGCCAACAAACGCGTCGCCCGCTGTCGCGCCTGTGGCGTAACAATTCAACACGGCGCCGCTCCATAATGCGCCGGTCAGCCCACCGATTTGGCTGTGGCCCGTTGCGGCGCCGGCGGCGTAGCATTGCGTAATATCGCTGGCAACAGTATCGCCCACAAGACCGCCAACAGCGCGAACCCCGGTTGCCGCGCCCGTGGCATAACAATGCGACATGCGTCCGTTCCAGGTTGCGCCGGCCAGACCGCCGACCTGGTTCTCGCCTGTCGCATCACCTGTAGCATGGCAATTCAATACAGCGCCGTACGAGTTCAGACCAAGCAGGCCGCCAACGTAACGATTGCCCATCACCCGGGCGGTTGTGGAACAGTGCGTTATTGTGCCGGCGTTAAGTCCGGCAAGAGCGCCCACATGATGATGCCCCATAATCAGAGAGGCCTCTACCGTCATGTTCTCCACGCGGCCCCCTTCGCCCACATAGGCAAACAGGCCCACATAATCACGCTCAGGGCGGTCTATCACCATACCGCGAATGACATGGCCGCCGCCATCGAAGACGCCTGTGAAAGGCGCGTCAGCATCTCCGATGGGCGAAAAGCCGGCGCCGTCATTCCAGTTTGCCGTTTCCCGGGCGTCTATATCAGCGCCCAAAATGTAATGACCGTCCAGCGGATATCCAGCCGCGCGGCCAATACCTTGAAGTTCCGCTATGGATGTCAGCAACATGGGGAGCGCGCCTTCCCCTTCCATCTCGCCTTCCCCCTCTTCCTCGCCCTCCAGTTCTCCTTCTCGCTCTCCTTCTTCTTCCTCGCCTTCTCCTTCCAACTCGTCCTCTCCCTCATCCGGCGGCTGCTGCACGGCAAAGGCTTTGATGCAGGCGTTGGTATTGGGAAAGTTGCCGGCATGGATATCGGTAAACACATCCCCATTTCTACTTACATAACTCTGACCGCTCTCAGCCGTTGGCGCGGCATAGCCGCTAATCGGGCGTTCAATCGGGATGGGGAAGGGAACGCCAGGCGTTTCAAAACGCACGACAACGGAAAATTCCTGGTCTGTTGTTACGGCAACAGCGTCTGGCAAGTCCACTACGTAATAACCCGCCTGAAGGAATACGCCGGATACGGAACTTATTGGGTTGGTAAATGTGCCGCCCGAAATACCGTCGTCATAAACCGCAATTTCATATCCCGTGTGCGTGGCAACGGCATAAACGCCCACGGCAACGATAGATGCGTCATCCACAGCAGTGAACACATTCGCCGCGTATGCCGTTTCCGTGCCGTAGCCAATACTCCCGGTCATACCCAATGGATCGTGTTGATAGATATGGCTGTACGTGTCGGCTGGAAGCAGATCGAAGAATCCAACCGCTATTTTTGTGTCTTCACTATCGTAACAGGCGTCATAATAGGAGAGATAAAAATAGCCGTTATCGCCCCAGTCGGTCCCCCAGCTGTTCTTGCATATCCAGGCGCCGCGACCCGGGGCGCCGGGGACTTCTTTGTCGTTGTCCCAACCGATGAACACAATCCCGTGGTTTCCCCAAAAACGTTCATTGGCGCTGTAATAAGTGTTTGTGGCTGCATCAAACAATGCGTCGTCTTGATACATAACGCCCATCAGTGGTCCCCGGCTCATAAGGGCCTCTTGTATCTCGCGACGTTCGCCTTTGTATTGAACAAAGACAGG
>SLFT01000073.1 GCA_007124105.1 Candidatus Hydrogenedentota bacterium
AAAAAAATAACGCGTTTCCCACGTATAGTTGAGCACGGCTTATATCATATCTGAACACAAAAGTCAAGTTTTTTTTGAATTTTTTTTACGGGTTTTCCTTTTCACGCCAAAAATTTTCTTTGCCCCAGGTCAAATTGCTATGCTTATATTCGAGTTTTCGTCTCATTATTAACGCTGTATTCGCAGCGGCCGCTTACTCTTCCCCAACGATAGTTATGCCATGAATCTGCCAGAAATTGGTTGTGTAAAGAATATCCTTGCTGCCATTGATACGCATCCGCGCGGCGAAATAGCGCTTGCCGGCGGCTGGGGCGCTTCCAAGACGCTTGTCGCTGTGCAGACAGCGCAGCGGCTTGGGAACGGATTGCTTGTGGTTGCGCCTGGGCGAATAGAGGCGGAGGCGATCTACGACGATCTGATTACATTTGCCGGCGCGGAACAATGCGTTTTGTTTCCCGCTTGGGAAGTGTTGCCCGACGATACCATGGCTCCGGCGGACGATATTGTAGCGGAGCGCATGAACGCATTGGAACGGATGAACGATGCGCGCGAGGCTTGTGCGCCTCTGTATGTTGTTGTCCCTGTCCGCGCATTCATGCAATATGTTATGCCTCGCCGCCAGTTACAGGATCGTTCCCTGAACATCGTCAGCGGCGAAACCGCGCCCATGGAAGAGGTGATAGAAAAGCTTGTTCGGTTAGGCTACACCCGCGAACCGATGGTCGAGCAACGCGGCGATTTCAGCGTGCGCGGCGGCATTTTGGATGTTTTCCCCATTTCCTCGGAGCTGCCCTTTCGCGTGGAGTACTTCGACGACGACATTGAATCCATGCGTTTGTTCGAACCGGAAACGCAACGCAGCGTTGTCCGGGTGGAGTCCATGCGCGTACCGCCCCGTTCTGAAAAGGCAGGGTTAGCGAAATCGCGCAAGGAGCGGGCGCTGGAGACGCTTGCGGCGTATCTGCCGGACACGACCGTGGTTGCGTTGGACGAACCGTTGTCTATTGCCGAGCAGGCTGCGCGTATAGCCGGGCAGTGCGCTGACAGCCCTTTCTTTATGGACTGGGAACAGGCGCGGGAGTGCCTGCGACGCTTTCCACGTCTTGCCCTCAGTCAAACGCCCATTAAGGACGCTGATACGACAGCGCGGTTTGCCATGCGCGCGACGTCTGTTGAAAGCTACGCAGGGAATCCCGATGGATTCTGGGAGCAGTTGCGCGACTGGGAACTGGACGGATGCGATGTGCATGTTTTCTGCGTAAACCCGGGCGAGCAACGGCGTTTTCTCGATCTGTTGCGTGAACATGGGTACCGCCTTGAAAAGGATGCCACCCGCGTCACGGTAGAGGTGGGCCGGCTGCGCGCGGGGTTTGCGTCTCGCTCGGACCGGCTCGTGCTGCTCAGCGAGCGCGAGATATTCGGGCGCCATTATGTGCGCCGTAAACGGCGCCGCTTCGAGGCGGGCGCGGCCGTTACTCAGTATGGCGATCTGCGCGCGGGCGATTTTGTGGTACACGACGTACATGGCATTGGACGCTACCAGGGGCTGCGTCAATTTCCAGGGCGGCCCGGCGACTACCTGGCCATTGTTTATGCAGGCAACGATACTATTTATGTGCCGGCAACGCATCTGGACCAGTTGCAGAAATATCTGGGCGGCGACGGGGCCGTTCCGAAGATGGACAAACTGGGCGGCGCCACGTGGGCGCGCACACGGGCGCGGGTAAAGCGAGCCGTTCGCGAAATGACCGACGAACTTGTGAAGCTGTACGCCGCGCGTGAGAATCGGGACGGTTACGCCTTTTCCGCTGATACGCCCTGGCAGGTGGAGTTCGAGGACGCCTTTGAATACGAGGAAACGCCTGACCAGGCGCGCGCCATTCAGGATGTGAAACGCGATATGGAAGCGCCGCAGCCCATGGACCGGCTGTTGTGCGGCGATGTGGGTTTCGGCAAGACGGAAGTCGCTCTCCGCGCCGCGTTCAAGGCCATTATGGAAAAGAAACAGGTTGCCCTGCTCGCGCCAACCACCGTGCTGGTGCAACAGCACTACAATACCTTTCGGGAACGTTTCGCCGACTATCCAATTCGCGTCGAAGTATTGAACCGATTTCGCGCGCCGAAGGATATTAAGGATACAATCAGCCGCATGAAGAGCGGTGAAGCGGATATCGTGATCGGCACGCATCGGCTGCTCTCTCGCGATGTGAATTTTAAGGACCTTGGACTGGTTATCATTGACGAGGAGCAGCGCTTTGGCGTTCGACACAAGGAAAAACTTAAGCAAATGCGCGCGCTGGTGGACGTGCTGACGATGTCCGCCACGCCCATACCGCGCACACTCCATTTTTCGCTTATCGGCATTCGCGATATGAGTTTGATCAATACCGCGCCTAACGACCGTTTGCCCATACACACCTGCATCGAAGCGTGGGACAAGGATATTATCCGCGAAGCCATCGAACGGGAACTGACGCGTCAGGGCCAGGTATATTTTCTGCATAACCGTGTACAGACCATTGACCGGGTCGTAAGTTTTATACGCCAACTGGTTCCCCACGCGCGGATAGGCGTGGGACACGGCCAGATGCACAAGCACGAACTTGAGGAGGTAATGACTGCCTTTGTAAATCACGAGATTGACGCGCTTGTATGCACCACCATCATTGCGTCGGGCATTGATATTCCGAACGCCAACACCATCATTGTGGACCGAGCAGACCAGTTCGGACTTAGCCAACTGTATCAGATTCGCGGACGGGTGGGGCGCTATAAGCATCGCGCTTTTGCGTATATGCTTGTACCCGGCGACCGCGCTTTGTCGGAAGACGCGCAGCTGCGGCTCAAGGCGCTCGAGGACTTCTCGGCGCTCGGTTCAGGATTCCGCGTCGCCATGCGCGACCTCGAGATACGCGGCGCCGGCGATCTGCTTGGCGCCGATCAGTCCGGTCACATTGCGGCGGTAGGCTATGAAACCTACAAAGACCTTATTGCCGAGGCTGTAGCCGAGGCGCAGGGCAAACCCATGCGCCGCAGAAACCTGCCGCCCTTTGACGTGGTTGCTGACGCGTATATTCCCGACGCTTATGTGCAGGCTGCGCCTCAGAAGATCACGTTGTACAGGCGCATCGCGGCGGTGACTTCACTCGAGGAAATCGAAGAACTCAGACAGGAACTTAAGGACCGCTTCGGGCCAATCCCAAAACCAACATTGCGATTGCTGCGCATTATGGAAACGCGCGCCTTGGCTGTGGAGATACGCGCTGCCGCTATCGAGGCAGGCCCGAAAGGACTCGTCGTGCGTCTGGAAACCGGTGAAGCGCTCGCCCCCGCAGCGCAGTCGCAACTGCGCAGTATGTACGGCGGCGCCGCGCAATTCTCATGGAGCGATAAGCCGGCCATCACACTTGCTCCGGACAAAGGGGGCTTGCCCCTTGATGCTGCTTACCGACTGATGACCACGCTGCATCAGATGTTGCACAAAGACGACGAGATATAGGAGAACAAGAATGGTTGGTGTGGTTTACTTTGCCACGGCATTTATACTCGCGATAATGCTCTCATTGTCCACATTGTCCAGAACTTACCCCTTATCCAACGGGATATGGGCCTTGAGTTGCTGCTTGTACGGCCTCTATCTGCCGCGTCCAAACACGCCGCCCATGAACGCGACAACGATTGCGGGATACGCGATCGTATTTGTACTGCTGACGTTGACCACGCTGGTACTACGCTTTCCCTTGTTGCCTTGGGTAATGTTTTGACACATAGGCTCTTGCAGCGTCAGTGTCTTTCAGCTGTCCATCGAGTTGTAACGCTTCAACCTTTCGCAGGATGCGTTTGAAAGCGGGGCCGGGG
>SLFT01000200.1 GCA_007124105.1 Candidatus Hydrogenedentota bacterium
AATACATCTCCGGATGTAGGCTGGTCGCCCGGCGCTACATGGTTCGTATCAAAGGAATGTGCCGGTGGCATCGTATTGGATATCGGCGTTCACATGGCCGACGTCATGAAATGGATCGCCGGCCCGGTGGTAGAGATAGCCGCATACACACAAACACGTACCGCTGGCATTGATGTGCTTGACAATGCCCGCGCCCTTATGTGTTTCGAAAATGGCGCGACCGGCGTACTGGAATTGAGTTGGACAGCAGCGGTCAGTGAAGGGCTGATTGAAGTCTACGGTTCCAAAGGAACCTTGCGCATGGGATTCGCGCCGAATGGGAAACTCGAACTCATTAAACCGAAACGTCACACGCCGGAACCGGCTGTATCCTATCCAAAACCACCTGCCAAAGCGCCAACCAGCCAACAGGCTTTTGTGGACGCGATACGCTGTAAGGCGCCCAGCCCAACGCCTGGAGAACTGGGACGCGATGCTGTCGCTTTGTGTGAAGCTATTATGAAGTCAGGCGAAAACTGCCGACCTGTAAAAGTAAAGCGTTTCGACTGATACGCACCGAAAAACTGCGGCGCAAAACTACTGTTTATGAATATGAACCCTGTCACATATCTTTGCCTTTGTGCTGCGTTTATGTCCAGCCCGGCAACAGCGCAATTCTTTCCGCCTGCCCCCCCCTTGGCTGACACCGCGACGTTGGTTGTTGATCTGCTGGACGCATCACCCGACGAAAAACTCGTTGGGACATCTGTACAGGGACTTCTGAATAAAAACGAAGCGCGTGTCTACCTGTTACTGGCGCCATGGGACCGCTTCTGGCTTGATTACCTGACTGAGGCCGGCCATATTGGTGCGCGCAAAACCATTTCTCTTCCAGCGCTATGCGCGCAGTATCAAGAGCAAATCAAGGCCATTATTCAAATTGACCCGGAACTGCCTGCTTCCATAAATGTCGCAACCATGATGGCATCTGTAAAAGATGGGATTGTTGTTGCTCCCGGCATGAATGTTCCACATGCTTCTGAAGCGGTCTCCATTGATCTGACGGGACGTTGGCAATCAAACGTTGAGGCATACCGCTGGGCGCTGGACGCCTTATTGCCGAGAATGAATCCATCCCTTCTGGCGTCTTACCACCCGCAAGCCTGCAACCATCATCTGCGCGACTACCTGATAAGCCGTAATGTTTTTCATTTCTGGATTACCTCCGAAACACAGCCCGGCAATACACCGGAAAATCATGCCGCTGAACGCGCGTTCTTTGACGATGTCATGGCCGCCACGCCGCCGAATATGCCGGTGTTGGGATTCTGGTATTCAGGCGTTGATCCGGGGCTGGACGAATACACCGGCGTAGGCCTCGCCGGCGAATACGGCAAGATCACGGTAGTCTCCGATTGGGCTACGAACCTGTCGTTCCTTGGCAGCATTACCGTGGACACAGCGGCCGCGGTTCAAGATTACATGAGACGACTGACAACAGAGGCGCCTGCGCTGGACCCCGAAAAGACCTATCTGTGTTTCGATATTGTGGAGTCCGGCGACGCGCCCAGTTATGTGCAGAGCCGCCAGTATGAAGTATGGCAGGATACGCTTCGCGGGGAACTGCCAATAAACTGGAGTCTTGGGCCAGCGCTCTTCGATCTTGCCCCGCCCATTGCCGCCTACTTTTACAATCAGGCGACCGCAAACGACTATATCTACATGGCAATTTCCGGCGCGGGCTATTGCCATCCCTGGCGCAATATGTTTATGAACAATGACGCGCCCGAACAGGCATGGCGCGCCTATATTGGGATAACACGGCAGTACCTGGAACGCATGGCATACAGCGCAATCGGACTTTATACGGATGCATGGAAGCCTTATAACCGCGTGCAGCGTGATGCTGTATTGCGACGCTTTGCAGATTCCTTGCCGCAGACCGAATCCTTCATACTCGGAATGGGTCGTGATGACGGAATCGGGCGCAACACGTCAACCTATTTCCTTGACAAGAAACGCGACACGATTATCTCGCATGTGATGACGCGATGGCCCACCGATTATGCCGACAAGACACGAGAAGAAAATATTCATTGGCTGGCGCAGGATATCCGCGAACATGCGCCGACAACACAACCCGGTTTCATGCATGTAATGGCCTTGAGCTGGGTCTTCGGACCCGCTGAGCTCATGGAAGTCCGTCAACAACTGGGCGATGATTTCGTGCCTCTCACCATTCCCCAATTCAACACGCTCTTTCGCAAGCATTACCAGGATAATGAGGCTGAATGACCCCGTTCTACCATCTGGACCACTCTTAAATATGACAAACGTAAACACGCAGTATGATGCATAAGGCGTCGCAATAATGAGAAAGATAATGTCCATGTGGCTATTGTTTCTGTTGCTCGCTGTGCTGGCGGCATTATTGACATACCTTTACTTTTTTCAAGATAATATAATCTTTCCTCGTACCCGGGAAATATATAGAACGCCTGGGGACCAGCCCTTTTCCTGGGAATATGAAGATGTTTATGTCGAGGTTAACGGCCAAAAAACGCACGGCTGGTTTATTCCACTGGATGGAGCGCGCGGCTATGTTCTGTTCAGCCACGGGAACGCGGGCAATATCGCCGACAGGCTCGAATCCATCCTGTTGCTGCGGCGCATGGGCTTTTCCGTACTCGCGTACGATTACGGCGGTTACGGTTATAGCGAGGGACGGCCCTCACAGGAACGCATCTACGCCGACGTGGAAGCGATGTGGCGTTATTTGACCGATACACGCGCCATCGCTCCGAAAGAAATCGTAATTTTTGGGCGCTCAATGGGCGGGGCGGCGGCAGCGCACCTGGCTGCGAAAACAAAACCCGCAGCGGTTGTACTGGAGAGTACATTCACCTCCATTCCCGATGTCGTACGTGGATTGCCGTTACTGGGTCCAGTTCTGGCCCTCGCAGTGCGTCATCACTTTCCTAACATTCAAATAATTCCCAATATACAGGCTCCCATCCTCATTATCCACAGCAAGGATGACCATATTATCCCCTATGCCCACGGGCAACGCCTGTATGAAGCAGCAACAGCGCCCAAAGAATTTCTCCATATCAGCGGCGATCATAACGAAGGTTTTGTTTTATCCATGCCGGTATACATGGAAGGCTGGGAGCGTTTTCTGGAACCACTGTTGCCCGCTGCCTCAACCAATGACGCCTCGGAACTGTAGTAGCGGCGCCTATCATCTGGCGGCCTTCCTCGAGCTGAATAAATGAACAATCAAACGGCGAGTATAGATTCCGCAAAATAGTTATTATTGTCCATATCTTTGATGCTTCCGCTTTTTTCTTGTTGTGTAGGCGAGCTGCTGTGTACCGTTGGATTTGTCTGTGTCAAATCCTGTACTATAGTTGTATTGGTATCTTGCTTTTGCTATACTAGACGTTTATTAACGAGCAGATGTTGTTACAACGCCCTGCATCAGTGCTGGTGTTTGGGATGGTGTTAGCGATTCAATGCGAAGGAATAACCGAAAGGAAGGCGCCATGCCTAGAACGAAGTATGTGTCTGAAAACGGAGCATTAGAGCTCTTATCAACGATCAATACGAACAGTAACGTATCCGTTTATGTGCAGTTGGAGAACCTGATCCACTTTGGGATCGCGTCGGGCAAACTAAAAGCAAAGGACCGCCTGCCGCCAGCGCGTGAACTGGCTGAAAAGCTGGATATCAATATGAATACGGTGTCCAAGGCATACCGCGACTTAGTAGTAATGGGTTTGCTTACCACCCGGCGAGGCCTCGGCGTCTTTATTAATGAAGGGGTGGAGAAACAGTGTCGTGAGTTCTGTCGTAAGAC
>SLFT01000535.1 GCA_007124105.1 Candidatus Hydrogenedentota bacterium
GCAACCTGTACGCCACGAGCGCCTGAATCGCAAAATCCGCTACCGTCACCGGCGACAGGTCGCCCTTTGTCATGTCCATCATCATCATGTCTTCCTGAATGCGGTGCGCCATTGTTGCGCTCTCGCGCAAGACGGAAACAATCAGGTTCATTTCAGGGGTTTTTAGGTCCAGCACAAAGGCATCCTTCCTTAATGTGAGTTATTGTGTCGCCGCAGTATACCATAAAGGCAAGGGCCCAACATTCGCAGTAAGCCCGTGAAGAGTGCGCCGGTTCATACGCCTTATTCACTCGCGGGCCAACAGCATGTTGGAACGCGTCCGCCGCCGTCTAAGCGCGCCCGATAGGTCACCACGCCAATTTCAGCGCAGGCGCCGCTCCCGGTTTTCGCTTCTATGATTCGTCCTGCTTGGGGAGTTCCCCAGAGCCCGAGGCGCTTCTGGACGCGTTCATTTTATACATTTCAGACGCGTGAAGCGTGTCGCCGCCCTCCTGGAAAACCCTGGCAGCGAGCGCGTTGCGGCCCGCCGCGCGAAATCGTTGCGCTACCGCTCTTAACAAAGCATTGCGCTGCTGTGTACGCAACGCTTTGGCGAAAGGGCCGGTCTGAAGCATCTGATAACAGCGGTCGGCCACGGCCTCCTGCTTTTCGGGCGGGTCGGCGCTACTACTGAAATACTCAACGAATACAGCAGCGCCTTTTTCGTGGTAGTCGCCTTCCACATACGCCGCCGCCGCGCCTGCAAAGTCGCCTGCTTTCAAGTACAACGCGGCGGCCTGTTTATGTTTGCCCGCGGCAACATAGAACCTGGCGGACGTTTCATAGTCGCCGACGCGTTTGAGCAGGCGCGCCGCTTTCAGGGTTTTTCCCGCCCTGGCGAGTTCCGCCGCCGCGCGGTCGTATTGTTTGTCTTTCATGAACCAGCGCGCCGCCTCGTCGGGTTGATTCAGCTTGGAGAGAATCTCGCCGAGCCTGCCGTATTGTTTCTCCCGCTTCAATTTTCCGAGGGTATGAACGGGATACTGGGCGGCGTCAATTTCCTCAATGAAAGACGTGTCCCTGGCGGTGTAAGGCTCGCGCACGGTATGCCCGTCCATGCTTTTCCAGAGCCGGTATCGTGTGTACGCCTGGCGGAGACGCAAATAGAGTTCGCGCAGCAGCAACAACCCAAGCAGCGTGACGACGACTTTGAATCCCGGTTCCAACCACTCATATTCGACGGCATCGCCGAAAATGGGCGCTACAACCGCATAAAGGCCGCCCAGCAGCCGCTCCCAATAGAGATGGCGCAGATAGTGAAAAACAACCATAGGGAAGCATCCTCAGGGCATCGGTCTGTATAGTGACGACGCCCGGTTCTCATCCGTTGGAAAAATAACTTCGTACGTGGCATACTACGCATTGCTCAAACGTTATAATACCATTATCCGGCGGAAGACGCGCCCGTCAGATTCCTGTTTTTCAGGGGCGCGTCCCCATTTCATCCGATAGCATGACCATTATACTACCAACCCCATGGACAATGCGCCCGCGCCTACGCAGGCGGCTTGTCAGGACAAAGACATCGTGGCACAAGATCAACTCATAAACGGCCCCAGACGGATCGTGTTGAAGGCGGCCCCGCCAGCTTGTTTAACTAAGGCGCTGGACTCCAAAGGCGTTGGCGACAACGACGTTCTTATTTGCGCGGATACGGACCTGGCCATTGAAGGCTCGTATTCCGAATGCTGGCTGGTGGTAACCAATGCCACCATTATGGTGTATCTGATTGGGAACGAAGACGGGAAGGCCCAGGCGGTGTTATCCCGGGAAACACCGGTAGCGCAAGTGGAAACGGCGCGCACTGATACGCGGGTGGGTTCCGGCTTTATCGAGTTGCGCATTAACGGCGTGTATGAAGAACTGGTGCGATTCACCAATCGCCATGCTGAAAAGTTTGCCAAAATAGCCGCCCAGATTCGAGCCCTCGCAGTTGGCAAGGAAGTAGTAGTGAAATCGCCGGAGGAGCTTGAGGAGGCCGCCCGGGCGCACAAGGGCTTTGAGGATACGCCCCACTTGCGGGTGCGTCGCGGCACAGTATTCGTCAGGTTCCTCCGCTACACCAGCGATTATTGGCCTTACACATTGCTGGCCATGGCGCTGGTGGTCGCGACAATTGCATTGTTGATTTTCCCGCAACAATTGATCAAGGTGCTTATTGACCAGGTGTTTAATGAACAGGATAACGCGCCAGGCTGGTTTCTGGCGCTTATCGGCATGTTCAACCTTTCGGAACGTATTCAGTGGCTCTACCTGCTGGTTGGGTTGCTAGCCGCCACAACGCTGCTCAATTCCGTCGTGGGCGTTATGCGCGAAGCACTGGCCGTATGGATCAACAATAGGCTTGGATATGATTTGCGCAAAGAAGTGTTCGCCAAACTGCAGGACTTGGCGCTGCGCTACCACGAAAGTCAACCGGTGGGACAGCTGATGACCCGCTGTTCCCAGGACATCGAAACGCTGCAAGCCTTTATCAACCAGCTTACGTCCGGGTTCGGGTTTCAAATGTTGCTGGTGGCGGGCGTAGCCGTTACCATGTTCAGCATGAACTGGCTCCTGGCGCTTATCGCCTGCGTGCCCGCGCCTTTTGTGATGATGTCCACCTACTTTTTCACCCACCGGATCACGCCGCAATGGCGCAAATACTGGACGCGCCGTTCCGATCTGAACAGCGGCCTCCATTCGGTATTGTCCGGCGTACGCGTTGTGAAGGCATACGCGCAGGAACAACGAGAACAGGCGCGTTTTGGACGCATCAGCGGGGCTTTTCGCGACATCGGCATGAATGTGGGATTGGCCCAGGCCATGTTCTACCCGTCCATGGGCTTTGTATTTCAGCTGGGCGGTTACTTTATATGGCTCTATGGCGGCTCACGCATTCTTTCCAGTACAAATACGTTGGGCACTCTCAGCGTGGGCGAACTGATCGCATTCCTGGGTTACCTGGGTATGTTTTACGCGCCGCTGAATTCGTTGACCCAGATGTCCACCTGGTTCACGCAGTTTACCACCCAGGCGCATCGCGTATTTGAGGTGCTCGACCAGAGTTCCGATATTCGCGACGCGGAAGAGGCCTCCGAAGTGAATATCCAGGGCGCTATTGCGTTTCAGAACGTTACCTTCGGCTATGACCCGCACATTCCCGTATTAAAGGACGTAAGTTTCCGCATTAACCCAGGTGAAATGATAGGCATCGTCGGTCACAGTGGTTGCGGCAAGTCAACCACGGTAAACCTTATCATGCGCTTCTATGAAGTGTCCGACGGACAAATTCTGATTGACAACACCGACGTGCGCGCCATCCGCAAACAACACCTGCGCCGTCAAATCGGTCTGGTAGCGCAGGACCCGTTCTTGTTTCGGGGAACCATTTCGGAGAACATTGCCTACGGCAACCCGGATGTTGCGCCTGAAAATATTCTTGACGCCGCGCTGCAAGCAAATGCGCATCTGTTTATCGCGCGCAACCACGACGGTTATGACGCACGACTGGGCGAGCGCGGCATCGGCTTGTCCGGCGGCGAACGTCAGCGCGTCGCGATTGCGCAGGCATTGCTTCACAACCCGCGCATCCTGATTCTGGACTAAGCCACCTCGAGCGTGGACACCATCTCCGAGCGGGAAATTCAACGAGCGCTCGAAGCGCTCAGTCGCGGACGCACCACCATCGCCATTGCGCACCGCCTGTCCACCCTGCGCAATTGCGACCGTATCATGGTATTTGAAGACGGCGAAATCCGTGAGCAGGGTTCCCATGACGCATTGCTCGAGGTCGAAGGCGGCATTTACCGGAAAC
>SLFT01000511.1 GCA_007124105.1 Candidatus Hydrogenedentota bacterium
GCAGGGATTGCTGTAAGCGCCTTGTGAAGTATGCGCGGAAGCGCTATAAAAAAGAAAGCGGCGGCGGGTTCATTCTGAACCCGCCGCCGTTTGTTATGCTCAGTTGGTTTTGGTCGCTCGCGCCTTCAACTCTCGTTTTAGGATCTTGCCTGTTGGCCCCTTGGGAAGGTCGTCCAGTACTTCCACTTCCCGGGGCCACTTGTATTTCGCCATGCGCTGTTGCAGGTATTCCTTGATTTCCTCCCCGGTCAGCGTTTCGTTTTCGAGAGCCGCCACATAGACCTTTACTTCTTCTCCCCGGATGTGATCGGGTACGCCGATAACAGAGGCCTCGCGCACCTTCGGATGCGCATACAGCACCTCTTCTATCTCGCGGGGATAGATGTTCATGCCGCCTCGGATAATGATATCTTTCTTGCGGTCCACAATGTAGAAGTAACCGTCCTCGGCGACGCGGCCCATGTCGCCTGTGTGGAACCAGCCGTTGATAATGGCGTCGCGCGTCGCCTGGGGACGGTTCAGATACTGTTTCATAACGTTATGGCCGCGAATCACTATCTCGCCCACCTCGTTTACGTCGGCAAAAGAGCCATCTTCGCGCATAACGCGCATCTCCACGCCCCAAATAGGCTTGCCTATGGAACCAACCCGCACCTCGTCCCCTTCTTCGGTAAATGACGCGACCGGGCTTGTTTCCGACAGGCCATAGCCTTCCATGATAGTGATGTTGTAACGTTCCTGGAACCGACGATGCACTTCCTCGGGCAATGCCGCGCCGCCTGATACAGCCATGCGCACCGCGCTGAAGTCATACTGCTCCCACTTGTCTGAATCGAGCATGAAAAAATACATGGTCGGTACCAACGCCACAATGGTTACGTTGTCGCGAGTGATCACCTGCATCGCCTTTTCCGTTTCAAAGCGCGGCAACAGGGACATGGTGACGCCGCCGATGATGCCGGCGTTCATAAGCGCTGTCTGGCCAAAAGAGTGAAAAAGCGGCAGCGTTACCAGTGCCACATCGTTGGGCGTACCTTTGATAATCCGGGTACAAACATAATAGGCGTTGAAAAACATGTTGAAGTGGGTCAGCTCCGAGCCTTTCGGGGCGCCCGTGGTGCCCGACGTGTACAAAACCACCGCAGTGTCGTCGGGCATGGTTTGAACTGTGTCGAATTCGGCGTCCGCCTGCATTACCAGTTTCGTGAAGTTTTCGCCCACTTTCGGGTCTTCCAAATCCGTAGGCGCGGAAACGACCACGAAGTCCTTACAGGTTTCCGCCGCTGTGAACGCCCGTCGCGCTTCCTCCTCGAACATTTTGAATGCGAAGAATACTTTCGCGCCCGAATCGGTGAGATAATGCTCGATTTCGTGGTGTTGAAACAACACATTTACAGGAACCACGGTTGCCCCCGTGTGCAATATCCCATAATAGATGATAGGGAAATGGGGTGTGTTCGGGATCATCATGGCCACTTTGTCGCCAGGACCTATTCCCTTTGCCCGCAAAACATTGGCTACCCGCTTGGCGAAACCAGCCAACTCCTGCCAGGTCATCTTTACATCGTCGAGGATGACGCCTGTAGCGTCGGGATACTTGCTGGCTGTGACATCCAGAAAATGAGCGAGATTCAACATACAACACCATCTCCTTTTTGTGTTTACCGCGCGCGGTCACCAGTTGCCGTGCGCGAATTCGTGCCGGCATAAACCAGGCAGAATTTCAGCATACCGTTACGGACCATCTGAGCCCGATACAATCCTGATTATGCTCCATTGACCCGAATCATACGGATACAACCAATATATTTCAACTTTTTATATATGGGCAGAAGTGATAGACGGGTAAAAGCACCACTTCAGCCGGTATTTTTCCGTTAGCGTCCTGATATCCATCGGCAGAAATTTGACTTGCGTCTCGCGCTATGTTATACTGAATAAACGAATTAGTTTCGGAGCGTACTTGGGACCGTAGTAACGCTCCCAGCAATAGGGCGGCCTTCAATAACTATCACATAAGTATAGGAGCATCTAATCTATGGCAAGAGTAGTATGGCGATATACATTGACGAAAAACGAACAAAAACTGTGGGCGTGTGAAGAATTGCGTGGCTGGCGTAAGGCCATGCAGGGGTTTGTTGAAGATGAGGCGCGCGAACAGGGGTTTAAGAAATACGTCATCTATGGCCGTGACGACACCATGATTGCCAAGGATGTTGTTGCCCCATTGCCGGATACCGTAGAAGCCGGCGTCTGACAGCGCATCAGATACTTTGCCCTGCTGACAGTATATGGTATGTTGCCGTTTTGCCCGGGCACTACGCGCGGACGGAGCGCAGCTTGTGTTTTACGCGTGAGCGCGGCATATCACACGAGCGCCATATTATCCCGGTGTATTACCTCGTCAAAATCCTTGTGCCCCAACGCGGCGGCAATTTCCCTTGTTTTTTTGCCTTTTATCGCGGCAATAGCGTCGCTGCCATAGTTTGTCAATCCCCGGGCAAGTATCTGGCCGTTGGCGTCTACAACGCGTACAGCCGCGCCCGCTTCAAACTTGCCCTCAATCTTCGAAATGCCCGCCGGCAACAGGCTTTTTCCCTTATACAACAGGGCGTTGCGCGCGCCGTCGTCAATATGGAGCGTACCTGAAGTGGCGCGTCCGAAAGCAATCCACCGCTTTCTGTGCGGCATGGCCAATTTTGAGGGCTTGAAACGTGTACAAGAGGCTTCGTCCGTCAGTATGCGGTGAATAATCTGCTCTTCTTGTCCCGACGCGATGACGCAATCCACACCCGCCGCCGTTGCGATGCGGGCCGCCTCCAGTTTTGTGCGCATCCCGCCCGTGGAAGCAACGCTTCCCGCGCCGCCGGCGGCAACCTCTATTTCCTGTGTGATTTGTGTTACTTCGCGTATCAGGGTGGCATCAGCATCCTGTTGCGGGTTTCTGTCATAAAGCCCCGCTACATCGGTGAGTATGATCAACAGGTTTGCATTAATTTTTGCGGCGATCTTTGCCGCAAGGGTATCGTTGTCGCCGAACCGCAGCTCTTCGGTGGCCGTGCTGTCGTTTTCGTTGACGATGGGGACTACATTGCCCATGCTGAACAGCGTGGAAAGTGTGTTGCGGATATTCAAATAATTCTGTCGGGAATCCAGATCGGACAGCGTAAGCAGCACCTGCGCCGTGGTCAATCCGTCTCCATACGCGCGAAAAAGGGTTTCGTAATAATGCATAAGCCGGTTTTGTCCCACAGCGGCTACGGCCTGCTTTTCCGGCAATAGCGCGGGACGCTTCGACAGGGACAGTGCCTCCATGCCGCATCCCACCGCACCCGAGCTAACTATCAGGATATCCGCGACCCCTTCCCGCTTGAGGGCGCACACCTCCTTCACCATGCGCTCAAGCGCCTGGCCCTCGAATACGTGCTTGCCCGTCAGCAGGTTCGTGCCCAGTTTAATGACAAGTCGGTTTATGTGACTGGAAAATGGTTTCATTCACGCTCCATGAAACAAGGTGATGCGGTCATGCGTCGCCGCGCAAAAATGAATAGCCGAGAATGGCGGAACAGGTCTGATGCTGTCTATTATAAACCATTGTATCGTGTTGTCTAAAACATGCGAAAGCGGTACACACGCCGGCGTGTTGCAAGGTATTGTTTGTGGCAAGAAGCGCTTTGGGCCGGTGTCGCCCTCCTCTTGCTGATAATCATGAAAGGCAACAGGCAAGACCCCAACGCTTAGATGATACAACAACGCAGCGTCTGTTGAAATGCCCGCTGCAATGCGATACACTGTCCGCGCAATAACATGATCTTCTAC
>SLFT01000239.1 GCA_007124105.1 Candidatus Hydrogenedentota bacterium
GATATTTCACCAGATTTCTGTTGCGCCTGCGAATCTTACGCCATCTCAGCCACTTTGCTTGCCCGCCGACTTCGACGTGTCCCGACACGCTGTCAGCCGGCGGCCTGCGCAAAATGGCTGAACTGACGCAATCTTCGCAGGCTAACGACGAAACCTGGTGAAATATCCGGGCTAGCGGAAACGTGTAGTAACGGGATCGTTGCGATAGAAAGTGGCGCGTACACGGGACAGGGAAAACATTTTTCAGGTATAATGGTGTACGTACTGAAACGCTGGACGTCCATGTATACGGGATGAACACTCAGGAAGGCAGTTATCGCCTGAAGCGAGGGAGACGTTTGTAATGCTTTTAAGCATCTTGTACGCGTTTGCGGCTTTTCTTGTCGTAATTGTGATAGCGGTTTGCCTGTTGATTCTGGCGGCGTTGTACCGGTTTCCCGGGGAGTACCTGGACGTGGACGGCGTCCGTTTGTTCTATCGCGTGGAAGGGGCCGGAACGCCCGTTGTGCTTGTTCACGGTTACGGCGCGCACAGCGACGTCAACTGGCGGCTTCCAGGCGTGGTGCGCGCGTTGCGACGGGAGTATCAGGTGATAACGCTGGACGTGCGCGGTCATGGACGTAGCGACAAGCCCCAGGCGCCTGAACACTATGGCGCGGAAATGGTTCATGATATACGTCGGTTGCTTGACCATCTGGGTATTGAAAAGGCGCATGTTGTCGGCTATTCCATGGGCGGATTCATCACCATCAAGATGATCGCCATGTATCCTGAACGTCTGCTCAGCGCGGTTCCCTGCGCGGCTGGATGGGAACAGCCGGAAGGCGAGAAATTGCAGTTGCTGACATCGTTGACGGAGTCGCTGGACCGTCACGAAGGCTACGGCCCGCTTATCGTGGCGCTCGAGCCGACGCCGCCGCCCGCGTGGAAACTGGCGCTTATCAATTTTCTCATGGGTTCCATTAACGACAACGGGGCCATGTCGGCGGTCATGAAACATTTCATAGACTTGGCCGTTACGGAAGAGGAACTGCGCAACAATCAAGTTCCTGTATTGTCCATTGTCGGCGCGCGCGATCCTCTTGGTGGAGGCGTGAAACCCATGCATGAAGTCATGAACAACCATGAGGCCGTTTACATCGAGGGCGGCGACCACGTGACGACCCTGCTCAAGAAAGCCTATCTGCGGCATCTAAAAGCCTTTCTCGCGAAACATTCACCGCCCGAACAAGCCTGACCATGCTCCCCGCCAGGACTGTCAGACGCTGTGACGCGCGGCGCACCAGAGAACCGGCGAAATAATCTGGGTTACGCGCCCTGGATGCTGTCCTGCGCGCGGAGCAGTGCGCGGTAGGCCTGTACACCGAGATAGCGGAACGGTTCGAAGCCGAGCCAGAACGGTTTGTGTCCCACGAAGAAGGGCGTGTTTGGCGGTGTGTCCACATTGGTTTCGCCTCCGGCGCGGAGTATGAGCGGGGCGATGATGGCGCCGGCGTAGTTGCTCAGCGCCACGCCGTGCCCGGAATAGCCGCCTGCGTAGAACAGGTTGTTGTGGTCGCCTGTTGCGCCGAAGGAGGGGAACATGTCCAGCGAAATGCCCAGTACGCCGCCCCATTGATGGGTAAACGCCACATCCCGCAGGGCGGGGAAATAGGCGCGGAACCGTTCTTTTAACGCGTCGAACACGGCGTCGTCGGCGTCAAAATAACGTCCCTGATAATACAGTTTCGCGTCCTCGCCGCCGAACAGAATCCGGTTGTCCGCTGTCAGTCTGAAATAATGGATAAAGTTACGCGCCGATTCGAGGCTTGCCCGTTTTTCGCTCCAGCCGACCGCGTCCAGCTGCGCCGCTGTGAGCGGTTCTGTCAGCACGATAAAGGTGTGTACGGGCAGGATGCGCGATTTCAGGAACCCGAGCGCTTCACCGTATCCGTTGACGGCGAGCATCACCTGCCGCGCGTGGAGTTCGCCTTCGGGCGTACGCAACACGGCGGGTTGTCCATCCGTCAGTTCCAGCAGCGGCGACTGTTCATACACACGTACGCCCAGCGACGCGATGAGTTCTTTCATGGCGCGGGCCAGTTTGGCGGGATTGATAACGCAGGGGTGTGGATCGAACACACCGCTTGTGAACTGGTCGGAGTTGATATAGGCGTTGAGCGCGTCGCCTTCGAGCCATTGGTGCTCGAAGCCCAGACGGTGGGCCGCTTCGTACTCGCGCCGGCCTCGTTTCTCCCTTGCGCCGCAGGCGTTCAGCAGCAGGTAGCCCGTGGCCTCGAGGTCGCAGTCCAGCTGATGCTCGGCGACGGTCTGCTTCACATAGCTCACAGCGTCGTACATGACGCGATAGGCGTCGCCCGCCGTTTTATCGCCCAGTTTGTCCACGGCATAAAGCAGGTCCCAGCCCAGCAGGGGCATCACGAAACCGCCGTTCCGTCCGCTGGCGCCGTGCCCGACCACGCCCGCTTCGACAAGGGCTATCTCCAGCTCCGGTTTGTGCAGTTTCAGGTGGTACGCCGTGGAAAGGCCGGTAAACCCGCCGCCCACAATGGCAACATCGCAGTCCAGTTGGTCGGCCAGCGGCGCGCCCGGGGTAATGGATACCGTTTCATGCCAATAACCCACGGGCTGATGATGTCCCGCGGCGTCCACTCCTTTCGCGGCGCTCTGCCAGGGCGCCTGGTCCAGTTTCAGATGCATCGCCATTCCCTCCTGTGGGGTTCGGACATAGGGTTCACGAGGCTTCTTGTAAAAACGCCTCCCATTTGCTTTGATCCTCGCCGTGGTTTTGGCCGGTCATGGATGCGAGTGTTATCGCCAACTGCGCGCGCAGATGCCGGTCCTCGATGGCCAGCGCCTCGACGAGTCCGGGCACACTGTCCGGGTCGCCGATTTTCCCGAGCGCTTCAGCGGCATACACGGTTACGGACGTATAGTTCCACTGGCCGCGTCGCGCGTCCAGGATTACCGCGAGCAAGGGCGCAACCGCGTCCCTTGTTCCAATCTCGCCCAATGCCCACGCCGCGCCCATCCGCGCAAAGGGCGCCGCGTCGTCGTCGCTTACCAGCGCGATAAGCCCGCCAACCGCTTGCGCCATGCCAAGACGCGCCAACGCGCACGCGGCGGCTTGCTGCACGGTCGCATCGCTGTCCCTGAGCAATGGCGCCAGCGCGTCGCCCGCGCTCTCGGCTTGCAGCATGCCCAGCGTTTCTGCCGCGCCGCCGCGCACGCGAGGATTCTCATGGTCAAGGGCTGTCACAAGCGTTTCGGTTACCGCATCGCATAACGCGTCTGCGCCCAGCGCATAAAGCGCCTGCATGGCCGTTGCGCGCACGAATACGTTGGCGTCGCCCAACGCCGCCGTCAGCGGCGCGACGACGGTTGCGTCGCCCGTCTCGCCCAGAGCGCGCACGGCAATGGCGCGTGTTCGCGCATCATCACTGCGCAACGCGTCTTGCTCGGTTGCCATTGCCGGCGCAACGACATACAGCATCGCCGTCAACAAGACGCAGCCATAGGGGCAACAGTGTTTTGTAATTACCTTAAATGGATTCATAAAAGGAAACTCCTTTTTCGGATGTCCATCGTGTGGCCGGAGCGTCCTCGCTCCGACGGGTTGTCGTGAAGACCCAGGGATTCAAGTATTGGCCGTGGGCGCCGGGATGCCCCGGCCACGACTTATTCGCGTCTTTTTGACCAGATGGCGGGCCCGTCGGTGGTGCGTCCCATACCGTCATGGGGGCCGTGGATATAGCCGCGTCCGCCGGGCCATGCCGGCGCGGCTTCGGGCGTGTTGCGCAAATAGGC
>SLFT01000259.1 GCA_007124105.1 Candidatus Hydrogenedentota bacterium
CCCGGAAAACAGTGGTTTGCCGACGCAGTTCGTCATTGCTCATGACGCGAATGCGTCGCTCGTGCGCGTTTACCTGCTCAAGCAGCGGTTGCAGTTTTTGTATATCCCGCTCGGCGCTGGTGCCGAATATTTTTCTCAACAACGATTGGAACAAAAATCAGTGTCTCCGGCCAGGTTGTGTTGCGTAAAAAGTGCGCTCTGTTTCCAGGTCGCGCCCGGGCGAGCGCATCGCCCTGAACAGCGACAACGACACGGGTAACGGCCTTCGCATAATAAAAACGCGCCCAAGGTCTCCGTAGCGCCCCCTATTGTCGCGTTTATTCGGGATTTAATGCAAATAAAGCGCTTCATCCTCTGTCGCTTCGCGGCAGCCATAACGCTTCCCGGAAATCATCAGCGCGTCATGGCCGCGCGCGTCTGGAGTATCCACACCACACAACGGTAGACCGCTTCCAACAGATAGCATTCATGAAGCTGTCGGGAGGCGTAGGCGCAGAACAACGCGGCGCGACTGGGGCAGCGTTCTACCAGCGTATCCACGCGCTTCTGGATAAACGCATTGTTTCGCGCATTCTCCTCACGCAGGTGTTCCAGCGCCAGTTGCTCTTCCACAATGATTGCATCGCCAAAGGCCGTCAACGCTTTCAACGCTTCGTCGCGTTGGGGGTAATCAGACGCCGGCGCGGACAACGGCGCTTCCGTGTCAACACGCCACGCGTCGTCCAGCACAATATAACCGCCCGGCTTCACCATGCGCCGCAACTGGCCCACCGTATCGCGCAACGAACCCAGTATCGGGCCGGTTGCGCCGAGGAGAACCGCGTCATACTGTTCGAAGCCGGGATCATAGGCGCGAATATCACCGACTGCAAAATGGCACAAATGGGCCACATCATGTGTTGCCGCCATGGCGCGCGCCGTTTCGACAAACGCGGGCATGGCGTCAAGGCCAAACACCCGGCAGCCCAGTCGAGACGCAAGCGCTACGGACACGGCGCCCTTGCCGCAGGCCAGATCGAGCACATGCGCATTGGTGGGTAAAAGCGGTTTCAGCAGACGAACCACCATCTCCGGGTCCGCGCCCAACGCCCACAAATCTTCCAGCAATTCGGGCATATACGGCAACAGCGCCCGGTCTGTTTCCAGGGATTCCGCAACGCTTGTTTCAAGTGTGGCATCGGCTGTCATATACGCCTCCTGTATTTGTGTTGTGAACCTGCGCGAGGCATACGGCCCTTATGACGCCCTCAGACAGGAGACAAAACAAGAACCCGACGAGCGGGCGGTGAACATAGATTCAGACGCACCGGACCTGTCCTTGGTAGCGCCGGCCACAAAATCGCCGCGCCCGTCAACAATGTCACGCGTCGTTGTCCTCTTCAGGTGTATCCATGTCTTCAGTCGCTTCCGCTGCCTCGTCGAGGGGCCGCGCGTATATATTGCGAAACCATGCGCGCCCGCCATGGTCTTGCAGCGCCAGCAGGCCATCCATGGGCAGTTCGGCGAAGGGGATCGGGAATTTGCCGATGGGCATGGTCATTTTCGAGAGGTCGGCGTCAATCACTTTCCAGCCGTTCATATACACTACAATGTGATGACCCCGTGCCGTAATGTCAAAGGAGTTCCATTCACCCGCCGGACGCGACATGTTGTACATGGGCGACACCACGTCGTAAATGGAACCGCTGCTCGTGTAGCTCGGCGGACTGCCATGGTCCTCGAGCACCTGCACTTCAAAGCCGCGTCGCACCGGATCGTTTTCCTGCACACGCAGAAACACGCCGCTGTTCGTACGGCGGGCCAGCTTAAATTCCAGATGCAGCTCAAAATCCGAAAAAGGACGCCCGTCATAGCCCACATAGCGCAAGGTGGTAAGTGAACGCCCGAAAATATGCAGCATATCGTCTTCAAATGTGAAGATGTCCGTGTCGTCGGTAATGTTCCGCCAATGGGGACGGTGTTCCTCGCTGAGCAGATTTATCCACCCTTCCCCAGTGGGTACAGGCGTGGGCAGCCCTTCGGGACGGGGCTTCCAGGGCGCGCGCAATACGTAATGAACCGCGCCCATTACAGTAAGCGTGACAATCAACGTAAGTACTATGGACAATGCAATGGCTTTCTTCATGGACTACTGTCTCCTCGAATGTTGGCAATACCATAATATTTGGATTCATCCCTTAAGAATAGGTAAACTAGGCGGGAAAATCAACTCCGTTGCGCTGCGCGCAGCCTGTTGCTGTGTTCGTGGCGCATAACCGAAAATTGTTTGTTGCCAAAACGCGCTGTTCGCGAACAAATAATTGCAACGAAGAGGGAACGTCGTCATGTCATTAAAGGTTGCCGTTGTAGGCATGGGCGGAATCGGAAACGTACACGCCCGTTGTTACCAGGACAATCCATTGTCCACCGTGGTCGCCGTGTGCGATATCATTAAAGAACGCGCCGACGCGGCGGCGGCTGCCTATCAATGCCCTGCATTTTACAGTGTAAAAGAGATGCTCGCCGCCAATGTCAAAATAAACTGCGCCAGCGTATGTACCGCCGGCAAGGAAAACGGCGGCGACCATTACGCGCCGACCATGGAACTGCTGCAAGCCGGCATCCCCGTGCTGGGCGAGAAGCCCATCTCCAACGAAATAGACAAGGCCAAAAAGATGGTGGCCCTGGCCCGAAAAAAGAAACTGCGCTACGGCGTCAATCTTAACCATCGCTTTACGCCGGCGGCGCGGCGCGCGCGACAGTGGATTGACGAAGAACGCATGGGCAGGCTCCACATTATCAACATGACCATGTGGATTAACAACCCCAATGAGACATCGCCTCATTTCCATATCCGCGCGCTCCACCCCCACTCCATTGACGTGATGCGTTATTTCTGCGGCGACGTGGACAAGGTACAGGCTTTCTTCCTGCGCGGCGAAACAATGGACGGCAAGAAACGCCGGTGCTGGTCGAATCTTCAGGCCAATATGTTGTTTAAAAGCGGCGTGGTGGGACATCTCACCGGCAGTTACGACGCGGGCGGCGCCTTCGGCCTGGAGCGTTGTGAAATCACCGGGAGCAAGGGGCGCATTGTCATTGAGGAAGCCTGCGAGGAACTCACTTTCTACAACCGCGCAAACAGTGAAACAGAACACTATCACCACTTGGGCGGCATGACAAACTTTTCCGAAACCTTTCCGTCGCGCATCAACACATGGCTCGAACAAAACGCGAAGAAAATTGCGCCCGCAAAGATTGACGGCAGCGGCGAGGACGCATTGCGCGCCCAAAAAATCATTGAGGCGTGCATCACTTCATGGGAAACGCAATCCATTGTAACGGTACGGTAGCAATAATAAGCAGCCGCGAACGAACAAGGAGGACGCAATGATACAGCTGGGCGTGAACACGGTGCTCTTTGCCGGCACGGATTTCAAAACAGCGGCCCAATACAGTAAATGGGCCGGCTACGACGCAGTCGAAATTTCGGCCATCGAAGGCATGTGCGAGCATCTGTGCCTTGACACATGGAAGCAGGACGCCGCCGACATCAAAGCTATAGCGGAAGACATGGAACTGTCCATCACCGCCATGGAAGAGGCCGCCCTTGATGAGGCGCGACTGATGAAAGCCTTCGAGGCCGGCGCGGAGATGGGCATCCCAATTGTCAATATTGGCCCCGGCGGTTCCAAGGATGTGCCCGAAGACCTGCCGCGCACTATTGACATGCTCGCTAAAATGGCCGGACAGGCCGAACAGTTTGGCGTTACGCTCTGTGTAAAAGCCCATGTGGGCGCGAGTATATGGAG
>SLFT01000336.1 GCA_007124105.1 Candidatus Hydrogenedentota bacterium
TATGCCGAGTTGCTTATGGGCCATATAGGCCCACTGCGCGGAAGAAGGTGTACATAAACGTTCCGTCCTGGGATTTCGAGAGATTGATAAGGTCCTGAAGTCCTTTGCGCCAAGTTTCCCGTGGAATCATTTTTCGGGCGATGACCTGCTCCTCAATGCCGTTGAGCATCCCGACAATGGTCTTGTCCGCAAACCCTTCCATCATGGCCGGACGGCTGGGATCGCAATACACCGGCAGCGGCGTAACCCGTACAGCCGTTGCGCCGCTGTCTCGCATCAGCGCAAACAGGCGACGCCCAATATGCCCATCGCCGCTTGTCTGCAATTGCAGCCTTTGCAAACAGCGCCAGGCCGCCAGCGCCTCGGGGGTTTCGGGATAAAAGAACGCAGAACCATGATCGCCTTCGATGACAGTAAGTGTCCCGCCAGGTTTCAGCAGCAGTTTCAGCGTGTTCAGTGCGCCCAAGGGGTCAGGGAGGTGCTCAAGCACAAAGCAGACGAAAATGTGATCGAACGCGCCCGGCGCAAAGGGCAGTTGGTAGAGGTCGGATTGCAGGAAATGCGCGCCCCGTCCGATTGCGGCGCGCGCCCGCGACAATGCCTCCCGAACAACATCCACGGATACAAGCGTAATGCCGGGGCAATGTTCGAGCAGAAACCGCGTCTGCGCGCCCACGCCGCACCCCGCCTCGAGCACAAGCGCGCCGGTGTGATATTCGATATCGCCATGCAATAATTCACGCAACGTGTCCGCCGATCCCATCAGCCGGTCAAGCTCTTCCGGCGCATGGCCATGAACATATTGAAGCGTTTTGGCTGCCAAATCACTTTACTCCAGATATCAGTAATTAATCTGCGTTGCGTACAAGAACGCCGCCGCGACAACAGGCTATGAAATGCAGGTATACCCCTGGTTGCCCGACAAGCCGATATGGTCCCCACATCCTTGTGCTTTAATCCGGCAATACCGTCTTATGCGAATTAAATAAGCGCTAAAACCTAAAGTCCTTTTTCTTGTTGAGTATTGGCAGCAGTGCCAACAGACTTAATCCAATCAACAACCAATCGCCAAGGCGGCGTTTAACATCGTCTTCGGGCTTACATCCGCCGGCGCAGCACCCACGTTGTTCATCCGCCCCTGGTTCCTGGCGGGTTAAGTAACCATCGGCGTTGACGTCCAGCGCGGCAAATTGCTCTTCCGTCAAACCCGGCAATACGCCGCGCGCCTCCTCGAAACTCAGTCTGCCGTCGCCGTTGGCGTCGGCGGCGTCGAAATTATCCAGCAGGAACACGGCAATTTCCTCCAGCGACATCCCCTCGCCTTCCACCGCTTCATCCTCGCCTTCTTCGTCGTCAAGTACGCGCACCGCGCCGGACACAATGGCTGTTTCCGTGTACCAATCGTAGTCCTCGCCGTATTGGCCCTTTAGCGCTGCGTTGGCCAGTGTAACCGGCAGCACCGCGCCAGGCCTTGCTTCAGGCGACACGGTGAAGGTTACGGTCAACAATGGCGCATCGAGCGCGTCCACCCCAAGGGCGGTCGGGGCGCTGATGGCGACGCGCAGACCGTGGGGTTGTTGGTTCACCGTGTTCACAAACGTTGGAGGCAATCCTGGAAAGTCAGCGGCGTTCGCGCCCAGGAGCAGCAGCGGGTCCTGGAAAATCACGAAATCGGCGCCCGCAAGGCCCGCGAGCGGTCCGGCTTCAAGGGCCAGCGTGACCTGCGTTCCCGGCGCAGCAGTGACCTCGGGCAGTTCCACCCACGCCGCCATGCCGTCAACAAGCAGGTCGGCCAACGTTGTTTCGTCAACTTCGGGGCTCATGCGCCAGTTCGACGCCATCCGGTGGATCAACACGGCGTCGGCGGCATCGAGGCGTCCGTCGCCGTTAACGTCGCCCACCTGACGTTGATAGTCGGTTGGCGTTATTTGGCGTGTGGCAATCAGCATCGCCAGCACGGCGTCGCCCGCCGTCACCCGGCCGTCGCCGTCCAGGTCGCCCAGCACTAGGGCTTCGCCCACGCACACCGCCGCTTCACCCAGCAACGTGGCGGGTATTGTGTCGCCCATCCCATCAAAGAAATCCAGACGCGGCACTTCCAACGGCGCGCAATGGGGCGCGGCGTCCGCGTGCAACGTAAAATAGAGATCGAAGAGTTTGCCCTCGCCGCGCAGTTGCAACGGCGCGCCGGGGTTCAGGCCCGACAACGTCAGCAGGCCCTCCCCATCGTCAATAATTGCCGTATTCAATCCGCGTAGAATGGCGCTGGCTTCTGCGCGTACGCCCGCCACAATGGCGGTGTCATAGACGACCTCAATGTTGAATCCCGCCGCTTCATCGGTTTCATCGCCTTCCTTGATGGAAATGTCCCGGGCGTTGGTCACATTGAGCGTGGTGTACGCCTCGGCGCCCGGAGGGCCGGACACCTGCGGCAGCCATACGCCCAGCACAATGGCGACCGATACCGGTGCGGAGCGCGCGCTTTGGTTGCCCGCAATATCCACCGCGCGCACGCGATAGGTGTAGGTCGCGCCTTGCGTCACGTCGCTGTCCACATAACGGGCAGTTGTTGTCAACGCGCTCGTAATGCGCTCATCGTCCCGGTATACGTGATAGCCCGCTACGGTTCCGCCGAAAGACGCTTCCCAGCGCAGCAGCACCTGGCCCGCGGACACGGACGCGGTCAACCCCTGCGGCGCGGGCAGGCTGGTCCCCGCGTCGGATTCCGCGACCAACCGCGCTTCGATGCTCTCCGGCGCGCGTACGCTGGCCATGCGCAACGATTCGTAACCGGACTTCACAAAGCGCAAATCATACTGGCGGCTCACTTCGTAAATATCGAAGAGGAAGTTGCCGTCGGCGCCCGTGGTCATCGCGTTAACCACATTGGCTGTTCCCTCTTGGTACATGGTCGCTTCCACGCCGGACAACGGCGTGCCGGCATCGGCGTCCACCACAACGCCCGCCAGCGCGCATGGCCCCGTCACGGTCACGGCTCGCGTCCGTTCCGCGCTCAGACCCGCGCTGTCAGTAACCCGATAGGTGATGGTGTACAGCCCCGGCACAGAGGTGTTCACAGGATTGGTTGCTACAATGGCGTGGGTCAGGTCGCCCTCGCAGTCGTCAAGCGCTGTCGCGCCTGGATCAGCGTAGGCGTCAACGCCGCATGCGAGCGCTACCGTACCATCGCCAAGCAGCGTGATTACCGGAGCGGTCGTGTCAACAATTTCGACCGTACGAGTCTCTACCGCTTCGTTGCCTGCGGCATCCTCTACGCCGTAGTAGACGGTGTATACGCCGACCACAGCCGTGTCAATTTCGCTGTCGTCAATAACAATGCCAACGGTCAGATCGCCGTCGCAGTTGTCGTCAGCGGTTGCGCCCGCTTCAACATACGCCCCAACGCCGCATTCCAGGACGATGGGGTCTTCGCCCAGAAGCGTGACCACCGGAGGCGTCGTGTCCGCAACAGTGACCTCGACCTGGCACGCATCGTCGCCCGCGCGGTTCGTCACGCTAAGGGCAACCAGCGTATTCCCGGTGACGACCGTGCCTGGCAGCGGCGCCTGCGTTACTTCCGCGTCGCCGCAGCTATCGTCAAAGACCACGGCGCCCGTGAGATCCGGCAGCAGCGCTTCGCACTTCGCGTCAAGGGCCAGCGGGCCCGGGTCAACGGCGCACGTTGTGATAACCGGCGCGGTGCAGTCCAGAATCACATTTACGGTACGCGTTTGCTGGTCGGCGGGATTGCCCGCAGCGTCCATCACGTCGTAGTAGACGGTGTAAA
>SLFT01000104.1 GCA_007124105.1 Candidatus Hydrogenedentota bacterium
AGCGTCCGATGACCCGTCGGCAACTTGCAGTGGTTTCGGGCCGTCGCACATTTCGCGTATGCGCCGCGCAATATAGCGCGCCTCCCGTTCGTTGGCCAGCGCCGTCGGTTCGCGCTTGTCCGGATCGTCCTGTTCGGGCACGAATAATTCAACCCGGGGCGCGTTCATGGGCGGGCGCGACACCTCCATGGGCGCATAGTCCTCCACGGCGGCAAGCACGTTGGACTTTCGGAAGAAATCGTTAATAAAACAAATTACATCCGGCAGGGAACGATAGTTCACGGGCAGTGAGACAGCATGGGGGTCTCGTTCACGCTCTTCCTTGAACAGCGATACTTCCGCGCCGCGAAAGAGATAGATGGATTGCTTGGCGTCGCCCACAATGAACAGGTGGGGGCCGCCCTCCACATCAGCGAGCAGATGCGCCACCTCGAGCTGCCGCGCGTCCGTGTCCTGGAACTCATCTATCAACAGGAAACGGAAGGAACGTGCGACCCGCTGCCGCAACGCTTCATTCTCGCGCAGCAGTCGCAATGTTTCGTTGATCATGTCGTCAAAATCAATGGCGGCGCGTGTCTGTCGCGCGTCCGCGTAGGCCCGCATCACGCTTTCGCTCACCTGATGGAAGTCACAGGTCAGTTTCGCGGCCCGCTCCTCAAAAACGATGTCCCACGCGGGCATGAGACACTCGCTCTTCAAGAAGACATTCGCCTCTTTGATGGCCGTTCCCACCGCCGCAAACGCTTCTTCGCCCCATGTTTTTTTCGAGCCGGCCAGCCTTGGAAATTGTTCAAGCGCTGCCGCCACATTGGCCGCAAGGTGCGGCGCGCCGTCATAAATGGCGCGCAACAACGGCACGTATGCGGCGCGTTGCCGTTCGCGCTTATCCTCCGGATCGGCGCAACATCCCTCGAAAGCGGCAAGCGCCTCAATCTGTCGGCGGACAAAGGATGCGCCCTTGAAAGAACGGATATGCGCGTCCAGGGCGAGGGGCGCGCTGTGTTGCCAGTGCGCCAGCAAGGTTTCAGGGCTTTTGTAAAGCGGCGCCAGTTCGGGGGGATGATACTTCCACCGCGCCTCCAGCGCTGTGGTCAGCCCCTCTTTGAACTGGGAACGGCTGTAAAATAGCGACAGGGTTTCCGCGGCGGGGTCTTCGGCCTCCAGCAATCGCGTCAGAACCGAGTCAATTACCTGTTCGGCCAACTGCGCCGCGTCCGCGTCCGTCAACACGCCCCAGTCAGGGTCCATGCCGATATGCAGGGCGTGCTCGCGCAACAGGGACGCGCAAAACGAATGGATGGTGGTGATGCGCGCCGTCTCGACCTGCCGCTCCATTTCGCGCCAGAACCGCATCGCTTCGGGATCGTCCCGGGCGGGACGTTCACGAAACTTGCGGCGTAGTCGCGCCTTCATTTCCGCGGCGGCCTTGTCCGTGAAGGTGATAGCGGCGATGCGTTCGAGTTGGGGCGATTCGTCCGGCCACAACGCGGGTGTGTCGAGGATGTGGGCGATACGCTCAATGAGTATGGTGGTCTTGCCCGATCCCGCCCCGGCGGACACACAGACCAGCGGACGCATGGCGGTGATCGCCTCTATCTGTTGTTTCGTGAACTGCATGACGGCAGGCCCTCCTTGTGTTACGAAAGATTAACACAGACGCCGTCCGTATTGCACAGCCGTTGTCCTTCAGCCGAAATGCTTTTTCAAATACACCTTGAGCAGGGTTTCCGCCTCGTCCTTGCATTTGCCGCACACCGTGCTCATCTTCGTCATTTCCTGAAGTTCGAGAAATGTGCGCGCGCCGTCCAGCGCCGCTTCCTCGATCTCATGGTCGGACACCTGCATGCATTTGCATATAATGCGGGCCTGTTCCTGCACAATCTTTTCCGGCTGACCGCTGCGCTCGTAGTAATCGTTGATGGCGGCGCGCAACGCCTTGTCGCCCAGCACGGAACAGTGAATTTTATTGTCCGGCAGCTGACCCAGCGCCGAAGCGATCTGTTTGGGCCCCACACTAAAGGCTTCGTCCAGGGTCATGCCTTTGACAAGTTCAGACATAACCGAGGTGCTGGCGATGGCGCTGGCGCAACCGTAGGTTTTCCATTTGCAGTCGGCAATTGTGCCCGTGTCCTTGTCAACCTTGATCACCACAAGCATTTCATCGCCACACTGGATATTGCCAACCATGCCGCGTCCGTCTTCCTGATAGTCGTCGTCTTTCAGGATGTTGCGCGGGTTCATGAAATGGTCTTTCACCGTGTCTGTATAGGCCCAGGAGCCGTGCGCGCTCATAGATTATCTCCTTGTATACACTGTGGACATGTCCCGGATTCTACCGATAATCCCGGGCAACTTGTCCAGAACATAAGCCACATCTTCCATTGTGTTTTCACGGCCCAGGCTCATGCGGATGGAGCCATGAGCCTGCTCGACCGGCGTACCCGTTGCAAGCAGCACATGAGACGGGTCCAGGGAACCCGACGCGCAGGCGGAACCCGTGGATACCGCAATCCCCTCCAGGTCGAGGTATAGTAAAATGCTTTCGCCCTCGGCGCCCGCAAAGGACACGTTCAACGTACTCGCCAGACAATCGGTCGGGTGTCCGTTAAAGGACACGTCCGGTATCTTTTCCTCGATACCCGTTTTCAGCGCCTCTTTCAGCCCGGCGATGCGTACGGCCTCATCGGCCATCTCGCGTTCGCGCATTGCCACGGCCTTGCCCAGGCCCACAATGCCCAGGGTATTCTCCGTGCCCGCGCGCCGACCACGCTCCTGGTGGCCGCCATGCACCAGCGGACAAAAGGGAACGCCGCGACGCACGTATAACGCGCCAACGCCCTTGGGACCATAGATTTTATGGGCCGACACCGTCAGGAAATCAACGCCGAGATCGTGTACGTTGATGGGTATCTTGCCGAAGGCCTGCACAGCGTCCGTGTGCAATAACGCGCCTTTTTCATGGACGATGCGGGCGATGGCCTCAATGTCCTGCACCGTGCCAATTTCGTTGTTGGCCATCATCACGGACACCACCCCGGTCTGATCCGTAATGCTGTCGCGCAGTTCATCAAGCGAGATTTTGCCCTGCCGGTCTACGCCCAGATAGCTAACCCGGCTGCCCCGACCCTGCATACATTTCGATGTTTCGAGGATACAGGGATGCTCGATTGTCGTCGTGACAATATGCGTCTTATGTTCGCGGTCGCACGCGCAGTTGGCGGCGGGACACCCCATGATGGAAAGCACCGTGTTGTTCCCTTCCGAGCCGCTGCCCACGAAGATGACCTCTTCGGGCAACGCGCCCATAAACGTGGCAACCCGTTCCCGCGCCTCTTCGACATAGCCGCGCGCCTTCCGGCCGTAGGCGTGCATACTCGACGGGTTGCCGAAACAATCCATTGCTTCCGCAAGCGTCTCCTTCACTTCCGGATGAAGCGGCGTTGTCGCGTTGTTGTCAAGATATACGTCTCGATGACTCATAATAAAGTTATCCTGTCGCAAAAGTTCAGGTTTATTCCCATATTCCACTGAACACCACAATCACGATGCCCTATTCCCCGCGTCCACATCGCAGCGTTTAACGCGCATCCGCGGCGGCTGTCTGGCGCATTGAGCGTTTCCGCTCTTCCATGTCGAGAACAGCCTTGCGGATGCGGATGCCGGCCGGGGTTACTTCGACGAGTTCGTCGGGGGCGATCCATTCGAGCGCGGCGTCAAGGGTCATGGTGCGGGGTACGTCAAAGGTGACGGTCTGGTCCTTGTTTGACGCCCGGTGATTGGTCAA
>SLFT01000040.1 GCA_007124105.1 Candidatus Hydrogenedentota bacterium
CCATTGGTCGCCGCGTTGCCTGTCCCGGAGTCTGTGCAATCGTTATATTTCAGCCTTACAACGCCCGGCGCGGACACCTTCTATGCCGATGAAGAGCGTATCTATTTTGACAACACGCCTGTGGCCGCTTGCGCGGACATTTCGTTGCCTGGCAAGCATAACCTTGCCAATGCGCTGGCGGCGCTTGCGGCAGCGCGGGCAGCCGGATTCCAGTCGGAACACGCCCTGGAAGGACTGCGCCGCTTCAAAGGCGTTGAGCATCGCATGGAGCACGTGATGCGCCTGAACGACGTGGATTACTACAATGATTCGAAATCCACCAATATTGAGAGTCTGCGCGTTGCCCTCGAGAGTTTCCAGCGCCCGATTGTTTTGCTGGCAGGCGGCAGAGGCAAGGGGAGCGATTACACGACGCTGTGTCCATTGATGCGCGCGCGGGTGAAACATCTCGTCGTTTTTGGCGAGGACGCGCCTTTGATGGCCGACGCCTATAACAGTTGCACGCGCGTCAATCGGGCTGAATCCATGATAGATGCGGTGAAACGGGCCGAAGGCGCCGCGGCGCCCGGCGACGTGGTGCTGTTATCGCCGGCATGCGCCAGTTTTGACATGTACGATAATTTCGAAGCGCGTGGACGTGATTACAAGGATTGTCTGCAACGTCTGCTCGATAACGCACGGTCGAAAGAGGAGACCAGCCCATGAAACGTGAAACGACTCTGTTCATTGTTGCAATGGTAACCCTGACGGCCACGGGGATGCTCATGGTATTCAGTATCGGCGCTGCCCCAACAGGCGACGATATGTTGTTCTTCAGACACCTGATTTATGTGGCTGTTGGATTCGCCGGATTCTTGATCATGTCCCGGTTCGACTACCACCATTTGGGAAATCCGGTGTTGTTGCGCTATATCGTCTGGGGTTCGCTGCTGCTGCTGCTGCTGCCGCGTACGCCCTGGATTGGCATCGAACGGGGCGGCGCGCCGCGTTGGATAGGTTGGGGCCCTGTCACGTTTCAGCCCTCAGAGCTGGCAAAGTTTGCGCTGGTGCTGCTGTTGGCGGCGCGATTAACACAGTATCAGGAGAAGATTAAAAGCATCTTTACGGGATTCCTGCTTCCCATCGGAATCACCCTTGTTTTCGTTGCGCTGGTGGTACAGCAAAAAGATGTGGGCATCCCCATGGTGATGATTGCCACAGCGTTTATCATGATGTGGGTTGCGGGCGTACGCAAAGTGTATATCGTTGGCTGTACGCTGATACCGATCGGAGGACTGGTGCCGTTGATCATGTTTTCGGGGTATCGTATGAGCCGGATACGGGCATTTCTCGATCCCTGGAGCGACCGCGCCAATACAGGGTATCAGTTGATACAGTCCATGTCGGCCTTCGCGCAGGGCGGATTCTGGGGGCGGGGCGCGGGCGCGGGTGAGCAGAAGCTTGGCTATCTGCCGGCTGCGCACACAGACTTTATTTATGCTGTCGTGGGCGAGGAATTGGGCTTCGCAGGCACCGCGCTGACGCTCCTGCTTTTTGCGGCGCTTGTATATGCCGCGTTGCGAATAGCGGCGAACGCGCCGGATTTATACGGGACATTGCTGGCCACGGGCATTGTGTCGCTTATCGTGGTTCAGGCGTTGTTTATCATGGCGGTAACCCTGGGGTTGTTGCCCACCAAGGGACTGCCGCTTCCATTCGTCAGCTATGGCGGCAGCGCGCTTATTGTCAGTTTAACCATGGTAGGCGTGGTGGTCAACATTGGCGTACAATCCCACGAGCGCCAACCGCAACGCGCCGCAAAGGGACGCAAACCATCATCCAGAAAAGCGAAGAATCGTCCTGCAGCAGCGCAACCGACGGCGGCAGGTGTTGCCAGGGTTCGGGCAGGATGAACGCGCGCCTTATTGAGCGCCAGACGCGATGTCGGGATAGGGCTCTGTTCGGGCTTCGACCAATTGTATCTCGAAGAGTTTAGGCCATAGCTTGCCCGTTACGAAAATTCGGTCTCCCGCAGGATCATAAGCAATGCCGTTAAACACGTCAACACGCGCGCGTTCTTCAGGGGGAAGCAGCCCCGTCATATCCACCCAGCCTACTACATAGCCGCTTGCAGGACAGATAATGGCAATCCGGTCTTCCTTCCAGATATTGGCATAAACAAGCCCGTCAATATACTCGAGTTCATTCAGGCGTGTAACGGGAGAATCTCCATATCGGACGTATAGTTCCCCGATAGGCTGAAAAGTCTTCATATCAAGAAAGCGAAGCCGCGTGGTGCCGTCGCTCATGATGAAGCGGCGACCGTCATGCGTCAGTCCCCACCCTTCCCCCAGATAGTTAAAGTCGCCAACGCGGTCGAACGTCTCCAGGTCGTATACAAAACCCGTCTGCGATTTCCATGTCAATTGTACCAACCGCCCATTATGAACCGTAACGCCCTCGCCGAAATAAGCGCGTGGCAGTTCTTTGATACGCAATACCTCGCCTGTCTCCAGCGCGACCTGGCGAATGGAAGACGCGCCATACAAGCCCGTGCCCTCGTACAAAAAACCGTCGGCATAATCCAATCCCTGCGTAAACGCTTCGGGATCGTGGGGGAATTCGTTTATCACTTCATACGCATAAAAGACGATCGTCTCGGGCGGCGGTTGGTCTGCCGGCGGCAACGGCGGCTCGCAGGCGACGCAACAGCCGAAAAGGGTCGTCGCCACGACCAGGGGGATAATTGTTCGCTTCAATGGCGCTAGATACATTTTACATGTCCATTGTCGTATGCGTAACACAAAAGAAATGGGGACGCAAACCCGTGATGCTGGATTGTCGTCCCCGGCTTTTTTTGTCGTAACCGAAACAGCGTCGGCGTTACCATTCAAAAAAGAGGCTACACGTCGGTTCCGTTGCAATCTCGGGGTATTCACAACGCGCCCATAACGTTAACAGCGCATTATTTTCCATGTCCGTTAATTGAAGCAAATCACCATGTACAAAGTCATAAAAAACGCCCTGTACATAGAAGGTTACGGAGACATAATACAAGTCCGCCTCAATAAGATGGGGCAACAAGGCCGCTTTGCCAACGCCCAGCGGAATAGTTGCATTTTCCGCGTCTTTGGGCATCAGATTTACGGAGTCGGCGAAAGCCTGCTCCTGCGCTTCCGCATCCGCCATGAAGGGTATAAACCGTACAGCGGTCAAGGGAAAATCGCCTTCGTTCACCACTTTTACACGGACTACAGGCCCCGCGCATCCGGCAAGCAACACGAGCACGGCCGCCACTATGACTGCAATTACCCCACGCAACGCAATACGATGCATGTTCAGGCTCCTTATTGGTTTCGTTCATGTTGGCGTCCCATTATGACCCAACGTTGGCGTTTAGTGTACCATTTTTACCGCTCTTTTACCAAGAATGCCGCTGCACAGCCTGCATCGTTATTCAACGCGCTTGCGCCGGGTTCCAAGTAAACCCATCCGTTCTTGGAACCAACATGTATCTTCCGGGGTTTATATGGTTAGAAATGGAAAGCAATCTTATGCCTGAAACAGAAGACTGGAGCTTGGCACTTCGCGCCGCCGGAGGCGATATGGATGCCTTTACTCTTATTGTAGAACGCTACCAGAAACCGATTGTGCAATTTTGCTGGCGCATGACGGGTTCACGGTCGGATGCCGAAGATATTGCCCAGGAGACATTTGTTCGGCTCTATAAAGCGTTGGGGCGGCTGCGTCCGGAACAGGCCTTCCCAGCGCTGCTGTTTTCCATTGCCCGTAATGCCACGCTGAA
>SLFT01000064.1 GCA_007124105.1 Candidatus Hydrogenedentota bacterium
CCGGCGTTTTCCAGCCTGGCATCGGGCGGAACTCGATGGTGTAGTCGCCGAGGGGAACTTGTTTTATGGGGGCATTCGAATCGCGCCAATGCTTTTGTCCTTCAATACGCCATTGTGCGCCCACAGAAACTGCCGTCTGAGGCGACAGGGTTGCCCGTAACGATGCGACGGCCTCTTCTTCCCCCGGGTCATCGGTTTCGTCCGGTTTTCTCACGATGACAACCGTCTCGACTGTTGTACTGCGGTTGCGGCTACTGGTCACTGTTACTGTGACGGTATACGTTTCCGGTGCGACAAAGGTGTGGGTGGGCCGTTCTTCGTCGCTTGTGCTGCCGTCGCCAAAATCCCAATGCAGACTGGTGATTTGTCCGCGCGGCGTGGCGGCGTTAGCATCAAAAGTTACTGTGAGAGGCGCTTCTCCGTCGGTGACGGAGGCAATGATTTCCGCTGTGGGTCGCAGGTTACAGGCTGTCAATATAACCCCGACAAACAATGCCGCCACAATGCCCCCGCTTTGCCATAACCATGAATGCGTTTTCATTCTTGTAGTTCCTGTTCCACGATTACCAGTTGGTATGCCCCGTCGTTGCGCATACATCAGGGCGCCAATAGTTCTCCGCACAATCGGTAGTTTCGAAATAATATCACAATCCCGTGCAATGTGCAATATTTCTTCTTATCCATATTAAATAGACAGTAATAATGACTTGCATGTTATTGGCGGTGTTATTGCCTTTTTTCTACTTCAAAAATGTGTATCGAGGACTTGTTGTCTTCAGGGACAAAGAAGAAGCGCAGGCCCTGTTCGGTGGCTTGCACATAGAACGGGTTTTGCGTCCAGGCGGGCGCGGCGGGCGGGCGTACTGGCACGGGCACTTGATGATGCGCTCGCAGTTCCTTCATATCCACCAGTTCGATGCCGCCCAAGCGAAAAGCGGCAAGCCTGTTCTCCGTGGTCTGGTAGCTTCGCAGGCCGCTGCACAGCATATAGGTTGTGCCCGGAATCCGCTGCATATCCTGATAGTCAATATAATGGCTGCCGTTGGGCTGCATCAGCGGATTTGCCGGATCAGGCACTGTCGCCCGTCCGTTTAATTCCACTGTGTCCCAGCGGTAGAAACGCCGTGAACCCCAGCTCACGGCCACCAACAGGTTCTGCTCCGGACAATGGGCTGCTGCGCCGAGATGGTCGTCAAAGCGAAACACTTCCTGGCTTTCTAGGGTGTCCGGATTCACCGTGTACATGATGGCGGCGCTGTCCGGGCGATACGCGGCCACAGGAACCCAAAGGCGCGCGCCGTCGTAATCAATGCCGCCGGGATGGTACAGCGCGCCTTCGCCCAGCGTTATCTGACGGGTCAACACGCCGTTCCGATCCATTTCAAACAAATGTCCGACGCCCTCATCCGCGGCACGGTCAACAACCTCGACGGATGACAAGAAGAAGCGGTCGTTCACCGCTGTCATGCCCTGAGGATGGTGTGTGGGAAAGCTCACTTCATGCGTACTTGTCGGACGCCAGTTCGTGTCCTTGGTCAGCTCGCGAAAATGTTTTTCCAGCAAAACAGAATCTCCTTCTACCGCAAAGAGGGCAGGCGCAAACCATGTTGCCAATACCAGCACAAAAATTCCCAGATTGCCAATGTTATTCATTGCTGCTGTCTCCTATTTTAAGTGGTCATTGTGTTCGAGAGTCTATCATATCTCATTTTACTGTGTTAATTTCATTTTTATTTGCTTCAATGCCTTGTTGTTTTGTCCTGCCGGGGATTATAATTAAGTGGCTTGTTCAGAATGGATGCATTAGCGCAAACCCCTTTTTCAGAACGAGGGCGACTGTCATGATGACTGTAACAGACAAAGACCTGTACCGTCGGTACCGTTGCGATACAAGCCGTTATCTGGTTTATGACTTATGGTTGCCCATGTTGCTGTTTGGCGGCATGGGCGCTATAACATGGGCGATTCGCGGGACGGATGGCTGGGGCGGCATTGACGGCGTTCTTGTGCCGGGATTGACGTGGGGGCTTTTCTGGTATTATCTGTGCCGTCAAAAGGGGATAGATGCGCGCGGTGTTGCGCTTTGGCTGGGGTTGGGACTGGCCCTGGGCGGCGAACTTGGCTATGGCCAGTATGTTTCCTGGATTCAGGGGAAGTTTTATGTTGGCGAGGATATGTTTCCTGTGTCGCCGTGGGTGGGGTATGGCTGGTTCATGATATGTGGCATCGGCTGGGGCGCGCCGGGCGGCATTGTGCTGGGCTGGGCGCTGGGAACTGCTGCATCCGCGCGGCAGTGGATTGCGCGGTCGCTGCTTATGGTCGCACTGCTCGCGATAACCTTCAACCTGCCGTTGCCTTTGCTTGGAGAAGGCGTGGTGTCCTCGCTTGGCGCGTTGTTGGCGCGGTACTGTCCCGGCCTCCTTTTTCCAAATGCCGAGCTCGGCCTATACGCGGGCGAACTGGACCGACATAGTGCGCGTACGGTCTACACCAATACCCAGAACTTTGCCGCGTTGCTCTGGTGGGGCGCGGCAATGATTGTGGCGGCCCGTCAAAATGACAAGACCACGCTGCTTTGCGGCGCTGTGATTGGCGGCGGCTTCGGCTTCGGTTTTGCCATGAGCGCGGCGTGGTGTCATGGGTACGGCTATGCGCCGGCATGGATTGACTGGTGGAAGATGTGGGAACTCCATGCCGGGTTTAACCTGGGCGCATTGTACGCCCTGATATTGTTCTGGGCGACCCGTCGCGTGGATGCGTCACACATATCCAGCGGTAATGCAACCGCGCCGGCTGCCGTTGAACCCGCCCCCATCCCCGAGTCATGGAAGACCCTGTTTCTGGCGTTCAGCGGTTTTGCGCTTGTGTTTGCGGCGGGCGTGGAATACTTCTTCTGGACCGGGCTTTTTCTTGCGTTGTTTTATGTCGTTTCCATGAGCGTGATACTTTTTTTCAAGCCCGAGTACGCAGTGGAACTGCGTAAACGCATTTGCCTCGCTTACAGCGCTTTCCTGTTGGTGTTTATGTTGCTTCACGGCGTTACATCGCGGTTGGGTGTTGTCCTGGAACTATATGCTCCAACTGCCGTGGACCAGTACGCCTGGCCCGTACAACGCATTATCCTTTTTGCGCCTGCCGCTACGGTCGTTTTTTTTGTTGCACTGAAAACCATGGTACGGCACTATAGCGCCCCGGCAGATAATATTACGCCCTCGTCGCGTCTGCCTGAACGCATGATAGACCTGTGCGCCTTTATCGGGCTTGTGGGCGCCGCAACGATCTGGCCGGATAAGGTGGGCGTAGTGTATATGCTTTTCCTGTGTATTGCGCTCTTCGCCCTGTCGCGCATCAACGCGCGTTTTCAACGGTGGGAAACAGCGCGTGTCAGGGGGCTTGTAGATCAAGAACCATGATCAGAAACGAGAAGGGTTGCGCAACAACAGTCTTGTATCAATTTTATGGGACTTATGGGACTCATGGGAAGAATAGATTGCTGAAATTACTTCTGGGTTGTGGGCGAAGTTTACGTCAGGCGAATGCGGGTTACGCTTTGCGTTTGACTTTGTACCTGTCGGGATGCATATTTGGAGGCGTTGCCTTGTCCCAAGCGCTGGCGTATGGGGCCGGTTTGCCTGGCCTGCTAGCCCGGATATTTCACCAGGTTTCGTCGTGAGCCTGCGAAGATTGCGTCAGATTAGGTGCTTTGCGCAGGCCGCCGGCTGACAGCGTGTCGGGACACGTCGAAGTCGGCGGGCAAGCAAA
>SLFT01000392.1 GCA_007124105.1 Candidatus Hydrogenedentota bacterium
AGGCGCTACTTCCGGTTCAGGTTCTACTTCCGGTTCAGGTTCTACTTCCGGTTCAGGCGCTACTTCCGGTTCAGGTTCTACTTCCGGTTCAGGTTCTACTTCCGGTTCAGGTTCTACTTCCGGTTCCACAACCAGGGCGGTGCGCGCACGGGCCACCTGGCGACGCCATAAGTCCATGTTCTCTCGCGCAAGCGACAATCGCTCTTCGCTGAGTTGGCCGCTGAGCACCCCCCGTTTTACTGTCTCCAGAATGTACTCCATGTCTTCCTCGGAAACAGCGGATATCATAACGCCATCGCATCCCGCGGCCAATGCTGCCGCAATATCTTTTTCAACCGTGCTCATTGACCAACGCTCAACGGACAAAATGTCATCGGCAATAATGACGCCTTCATAGCCGCAACGTTTGCGCAAGGCCTCCTCCACCAGTATGGGCGACACAAAAGCCGGGCGCCCCTGTACGCTTACATCTAGGGCGGGCACCGCAATGCCGCCAACCAGAATAGCCGGGATGTCATGAACAGCAGCCTCTACGAAAGGCATCATCACCGAGGCAATGGCGTTCACATCGGTTTCTGCAAGCAACAGAACACCGTCCTGCTGACGAATAGCCGCGCCGGCGCCAGGATAATGCTTGGCCACGGCAATGACGCCGCCCGTTCGCAATCCCTCGGCATAAGCCAGCCCCATGCTGGTTACCACTTCAGCATCCTCGCCCAAGAAAAACGGCCGCAGCGCAGGGTCTGTTACCGTATCGCTGTACACATCCAGGGGCGGCGCCAACAGCACATCAATCCCCACGGCCAACGCTGCGCGCGCTGTTTCGCGCCCAGCATTCTTAATGGCGTCCAGCGTTTCAAGTGCGGCGATTTCTTCATAGACGACAGGCTCGGGAAAACGCAGTGGATTTTCATTCACACTCGATTCCGGAGCAAAAAATATAAGCGGCCTTGTTCGGGCCATGTCATTCTGATCGAACAACGCGTGGATTTGCCTTATGAGGTCGCGCGTCTGTTCGTAATCCACAACGTTCTCCGCACGCAACCACACGCCGCCCGGCATATACTGTCGCATCAATTTCTGTGCTGCGGCGTCCAGCGAAGTCCCTTCGAATCCAACAATCAAATGACGGGCCGGCCAAACATACGATACGTCGGCAACTGCGTCACTCCCTTCCTCCTCTTCGCCTTCGGGTTGCAGTTCAGGCTCTGGCTCTGGTTCTAACTCTGGCTCTGGTTCTGGTTCTGGTTCTGGTTCTGGCTCTGGTTCTGGCTCTGGCTCTACTTCCGGTTCAGGCTCAGATACAGGCGTTTCGGCCACAATTATCTCGTCAAACGCCTCTTCACGGACCAGTTCGAACAGGGCATAACACAAGCCGAACCCAACACTCACCCCGAGTATAAAGGTAATAATCAGTGAAGCGGACGCGCCTTGATACCATGCCTTGGTTTCCATTGATTTTCCTGCCTCCAATTTTTTGTGCCGCGCTCGTTAACGCGCGGCGTTCGTCCGTAGGTACACGACTCGCACCAGATGGATTGCCGCTATTGTATATGATTTATATGTCGTAACGCATCTCAGAACTGCACAGCGTCAAGAATGGTTTCCTGATAGACCACACGCAGGATGCGGTTGCCTTCCGCATTCAGATGACAATGATCGCTGAACAAGGTTTCGCCAGGCACATTGTTGGGTTCCGCCGCGATGACCGCCGCTTCCACATCGGCCAGCGCAACCTGATATTCATCGGCCAGTTCCCGGATAATCCCGTTTTCAGTATCCGACGCCTGGTGTCGCGGCGTTGCCTCTCGTAAAATGGCGCGGCCCAATTCGGCGCCTTCCTCGTAGCGTCCCTCGCGCAGTAATTGTACCGCCTCCTCATAGCGCTCGCCATCGGCGCCGGGCAAATTCGGCGCAAAGAGATTGGACGGCACGGTACCGATAACGACAGGTACATTTTGTTCGTCGCACATCCGGATAACAGCCGCAAGATTGTCGCGGAAGGCGTCCATGCGCGTAGCGATTTCTTCGGCGGTAAATGTATATTCCCACGTTTTCGACGTGTCCGGAATTGAAGCGGCCAGCTCGCGTCTGTGGCGCGCGTCTTCTAATTGCGCAATCTCGCGTCGCGCCCGCGTATCCCGTATCAACCGGTACAGCGCCGACCTTCCAAGAGCGCGCTGGGTTGCCACGAACTGTAAATTGGCCAACCCCAGCTGTTGCAGTTCTTCAAACTCATTATGGCCGGAGTACAATAGAACAAGGTCGGGTTCGTAATGCATGATCTCTGCCGCAATCAATACCAGGCGATGCGACCCATAAGACAAGCCGCCGCAATTGATGATCTCCACTGCGTCGAAACGGGGCGCCCATGCCTGCCGCAAGGCTTCCTCCAGTTGCGTGAACTCATAATCCAGATAGTTTACGGATGATCCCCCCAGCGCGAAAATGCGCATTGTCCGCGGCGGCTTTGGCGCGGCAAAACGCTGTTCCTGAAACGAGACCAGCTTGTCGGGATGCGTCTCCATGTAACCAGCGCGTCCTGGTCGAAACAGAAGACTCTCCGCGCCAAAGCCCTGTCCTATATCCACGCGCATGGGCGGACGCCACAGCTCCAGTATTCGCGCCGCGCCCTCCAGCAGACCAAAAAATATGAGGACTGGAAGCAACATAAAAAGGAGGATTATGAATATGCGCTTTATTTTTTTCATTTGCTCCGGTTATAATCGCCTGCGCGTATTTTCCACAACGTGACTCATGAACAGCCGCGACATCCCGTTTTCCACCGGCGGCATTGCCGCGGGACGTGTTTCGTCTGTAATTGTCGCCAGTCTTGATATGTATCCCTGCGTATAAGCCATAACGCCATTATAATCGAATGGCCTCGCAATTAAAAGGAAGCCCAGCGATGCGTCGCATACCTGAACCGGAATACATGGATATCGAGGAAGAGGCGGCCGCTTACGCCGCCGCTGATTTTGACGCGGTGAATGCCGCGTTTGTTCATGCCGTCCTGGAATTTTCCGGAACGCGCGCCGCGCCGCGCGTACTTGATCTGGGTTCGGGGCCGGGCGACATTCCGCAACAGATTTGTCAGATGCGTCCCAACTGGCGCGTTGTTGGCGTGGACGCTTCCCGGGCAATGTTGCGTTGCGCGATGCGCCGAAAAAGTGAGTACAAAAAGACCGCATGGCTGCGGTATGTACAATGCGACGCCAAGAAGCTACCCTTCCCCGCCCACTGTTTCGATATTGTTATCTCGAACAGTATTTTGCATCATATCGCTGATGTACACAACTTTTGGCTTGAAATACGCCGTGTGACAAAATCGCAGGGCGCACTGTTCCTGCGTGATTTAGCGCGTCCATCCGACGAGAAGGAGGCGGCGCGTCTTGTGCAAGAGTATTCGGGCAAAGAATCCCCCCTGTTGCAAGAGGAGTTCTATCGTTCCCTTCTTGCCGCGTATACGCCCGACGAAGTCCAACGCCAGCTGCACGACGCCGACTTGCCAGAAGCGCAAGTCCTGCAAGTCACCGACCGCCATCTGGATGTCCGCTGCATACTTCCCTGAACGACATTATTTCGGGGCGCGCATTACGCGCACGCCAATGTAAATTCATACCCAGGATTACTGCGTCTTCTCGCGCCAGTCGGGGATCAAATCGGGATGGATATTGGCGATTGCCAGTCGCAGCGGCATATTGTCGGTATTGTGCTGGTGGCAATAGAGTATGGCCCACACGCCGTCGTAGCGAAACA
>SLFT01000443.1 GCA_007124105.1 Candidatus Hydrogenedentota bacterium
CTTCGGTCGGGGCCCCGCTGATCCGCCAGCCCGCATCTTCCGGACGGACGAGCCGCGCGTTATTGTTCAGCAATCCGATGCGCAACAGCAGCATTGCGGCATCCTCAACGGCGGCGACGCCGCACAGGCCGTCTTCGTCGCAAATTTCGCCGGTCGGATCAAAACCGCCGCCCGTTATCCTGTATGCCTTATCCCAGGTCCACAATCGGGTCGCAGTCATTTCATTGCGGGTGATGGTGCCGGTCTTGTCCGAACAGATTACCGTTGTGGAACCAAGGGTTTCCACGGCTGGCAGTCTGCGGACAATCGCGTTTTGGCGCGACATCCGCTGTACGCCGAGCGCCAGGGTTACGCTGATAACGGCGGGCAGCCCTTCGGGTATGGCGGATACTGCCGTGGCCAGCGCATAGAACACCATGTCAAACCAGCCGTGGCCGCGTAAAAGGCCAAGCAGGAAGACCAATCCAGACAACGCAATACCCGCAACGCCGAGCATGGCGCTGAGCCTGCCCAGCCGCGCCTGTAACGGCGTCTGCTCCTCGCCGCCCTGTTGTACTTGTCCTGCGATCCGGCCCAGACTGGTATTCATGCCCGTAGCCACAACTACAGCCTGGCCGCGTCCGGCCGTTACCGCCGTGGACATCCAGGCCATGTTCCGTTGATCCGCCAGGGGACTTGATTCTGGCAGCGGCGCGGTGTTCTTGGCGACGGGTTCGCTTTCCCCCGTAAGCGCGGATTCATCAACGCGCAGTTCCGTACTTTCCAGTATCCGCGCGTCAGCGGGCACACGGTCGCCTGTCTCCAGCAACAGGATATCGCCAGGGACCACTTCCGTTGCCAGAACTTCGACTGGTTCACCGTCGCGCAATACACGGGCATGAGGCGCGGCCATTTTGCGCAACGCCTCCATGGCGCGGCCCGCTTTCAGTTCCTGCACCGTACCCAGCACAGTGTTCAAGACCACGACACCGCCGATGACCACGGCATCCACGGCGTGACCTGCAAGGACCGAAATACACGCAGCGCCCACCAGCAGGTAGATAAGGGGATGCTTCAACTGGTGCAATACAATGTGCAGGAAGGTAGTGTCCGCTTGCGCTTCCAGTGTGTTTGCGCCAAACCGTTCAAGCCGATAGGCGGCCTCAACGCTTTCAAGGCCGCCATCGCCCGCCGCCAGTGCCTGAAACACCTCTTCTTCGGTCATGGCATGCCAGGCTTGGTTGTGATTATCACGCTCTAGTGTCATTAATAAGTTCTCCTGTACTGAAATTATGTCATGCGCCGAAGATGTTGCGCAATAGTATAGCGCATATTTATAATAAACGCTGCTGTTGCCATGGAAAGACAGGCTGTAACACTACTTCCTGGTTTGCACGAGGGCGTTGTGTTTTCCAACCGAAATATAGTTGTTTTTGGCAAAGAGAATAAATTATACTTGCTCACTATAGCATCGTGTGGGCAATGTCAACAACAAAAATAGTGGAGATGCGCGGGAATGCCAGCTTTTGATTATGTAGGACGCACCAACACAGGTGAAAAGAAGACGGGCTCAATAAACGCGGATAATCGTGACGCTGCAGAACGCCAGTTGCGCGCCATGGGAATTGAGGCGGACAAACTGGTAGAAAAGAGTCGCGGCTTTTCACTGATTGGCGGCAACGCAAAGCTGAATAAGCGCGTAAAGAGCGTTGAACTGCTCGTGTTTACCCGTCAGCTGGCCACCATTGTGAGTTCCGGTCTTCCACTGTTGCAAGGGCTGGATATTCTGTCGGAACAGACCGAAGACCTGAACTTTGCCAAGGTTATTCAGGCGGTGGCCCATGATATCGAATCGGGTGAAAGTTTTTCCGATACGCTCAGTAAGTATCCACGCGCGTTCCCCGATTTGTACACGAGCATGGTGCGCGCCGGTGAAGCGGGCGGCGATCTGGATGGCGTGTTGCTGCAGCTGGCGGATTATATGGAAGCATCCGAAGAGCTGAGACGGCGTATCAAGTCGGCCATGACCTATCCGGTGGTCGCCTTTTCGATGATTGTTCTCATTGCCGGTGGTTTGATTCTTTTTGTTGTGCCGCAATTCGAGGAGATATTCAGTAGTTTTGAGGCCGATCTGCCCGCCCCAACGCAACTGCTTATTAACATAAGCGATTTCCTGCGTCAGTGGTATTCCATGCTTGTGATTATCGGATCGGTCATTGGCATAATTGCAGGCGTCAAGATTTATGGCAGTACGCCCGGGGGGCGCTATAATCTGGACGCGTTAAAATTGCGCCTGCCCGTTTTCGGCGATTTGTTGCGCAAGGTGGCCATCAGTCGTGTAACGCGTACGCTGAGCACACTCACGCGCAGTGGCGTCGCGATATTGCAGGCTATTGAAATCGTGGAACGAACCGCCGGCAACGAAGTGTATGCGTTAGCGGTACACAACGCGGGCGAGAGCGTTCGCAATGGTGAAACCCTTGCGGACCCCCTTGCGCGTTCGGGCGTGTTTCCCGCCATGGTAACGCGCATGATTGGCGTGGGTGAAAAGACGGGGGCGCTCGAGAGCATGTTGATGAAGATATCCGAGTTTTACGATTCGGAAGTGAAGGCCACCGTGGACGGCCTGACGAGTCTTATCGAGCCTCTGCTGATCGGCTTGATGGGCGTTATCGTTGGCGGCATCGTCTTGGGTCTGTTTATGCCTATCCTCCAGATGTCTCAGCTGGTGAGTCAGTAAAGCGCTGTCCGTACACACTTGTATCCCTGTTATACAGTACCGTCGACTTGGATGGGAATCGGCGGCTCCCACATCACAACCCACAGGCATAACCCATGGCATGTGAAGCGACAGCATACGCGCGAGCGGGACTGGTAGGCAATCCTTCAGACGGGTATTACGGCAAAACAATCAGTGTAATCGTTCGTGATTTTGCGGCGAAGGTCACGCTATTCGAAAGCCCTGAACTCGAGATTGTGCCTAGTTTCCAGGACCGTATGAAGTATACCAGTATGGGGGAACTGGTGCGCGATGTGGAAAACAACGGGTACTATGGCGGCATTCGCCTGATGAAGGGGGCCGTGCGCAAGTTTTGCGATTACTGCTGTGACCATAAACTTTCATTGCCCGATCGCAACTTCTCTATTCGTTACCGGTCCACGATACCGCGCCGCCTCGGCCTTGCCGGCTCGAGCGCCCTGGTCACCGCAACGATGCGCTGTCTCCTGGAATTCTATGATATTGAAATCCCTGAACCGTTGCTGGCCAATCTGATTCTCAGCGTAGAGACGGATGAGCTTGGCATTGCGGCAGGATTGCAGGATCGCGTGATACAGGTGTACGGGGGCGCTGTATTCATGGATTTCAGCCGCAATATTATGGACACACAGGGCTATGGCAGCTACGAGCCGCTGGATGTCGCGTTGTTGCCGCCCATTTTTCTGGCCTATCGTGATGATATGGGACAGGGTTCAGAGACCATCCATCAAACAGTGCGCGAGCGATGGCTGGAGGGCGACCCGGAAATTATCGCTGCCATGCGCGATTTTGCCGATTATGCCCAGGAAGCCCGAGACCTTATTGCCGACGGTCGCGGTATTGAAATCGGGCCGTTGCTTGACGCGAATTTTGAGCGCCGTTGCTCCATATTCAAAATGGACCCGCGCAATATCGCCATGGTGCATCAGGCGCGGTCTGTCGGGGCCCATGCTAAACTTGCGGGTTCCGGCGGCGCTATTGTGGGCATCTACGAAGACGAGCGTATGTATAAGCGCA
>SLFT01000147.1 GCA_007124105.1 Candidatus Hydrogenedentota bacterium
AGATTTCAGAACAGATGGACCGTGTTCTTGCGCTCTAACCATCGCATGGACGCCGTGCCGCCCTGTGTTGTTCTGCGTTGGCTTGGATGCCGCACCCGTCAATACGGTCAATAAGGTCAATAAGGTCCATCGGTCCCGCTTCTTGCGAAATAGTACCCAGACATTCCGCGTAAACCGGGCTGCGGACAACGCCCGCATTGGCGGTCCAGAAACAAAATTCAGGCGCTCCGGCGCGCCTTGTCCAGGGAGACCATGCCATGACGACAGTGTTGTTTGTAAGCGCGTGTGCGCTTATCGCCGCCGCAAACGGATCGGCCTTTGACGTGTTGCCGGACGGTACGTTTGACGGCGAACCCGCCGCCGGGATGATGAACCGCTATCTGCTCGAGAAAGCGAAGGTCTATAATCAGGCGCGCACCGAACGTTACGAAGCGTTGGAAACGCCAGAGGACATCGCCGCTTATCAGGCGCAAATGCAAACATTTTTCCGGGAACGGCTGGGCGGATTCCCCGAGCGAACGCCATTGAACGCGCAAACAGTGGCGCAAGGTGAACGCGACCATTTCCGCTATGAGAAGGTTATCTTCGAAAGTCGCCCCGGTCATTATGTCACGGGACTGCTGTATCTACCCAAGACATCCGGGCCCTGGCCGGGCGTTATTGTGCCCTGCGGCCACAGCGCCGAGGGCAAGGCGGCGGAGACCTATCAACGGGCCGCCATGCTCCTGGCCGCCAACGGGATGGCCGCCTTCTGTTACGATCCCATCAGCCAGGGCGAGCGCTATACCTATTTGAAACCGGACGGGACGCCAGCGTTCGGGGCGACCCTCGAACATACCCTGCTCGGCGTCGGCGCTATCCTCACCGGCGTGAATACGGCCACCTATCGCGTATGGGACGGGATGCGCGCCATTGATTATCTGCAAGAGCGCGACGATATCGTTGCCGAAATGATCGGGTGTACCGGCAATTCCGGCGGCGGCACGCTCACCAGTTATCTCATGGCTCTGGATGAACGTATCCTGTGCGCGGCGCCCTCGTGTTACATTACGTCCTTCGACCGGTTGCTGCGCACCATCGGCGCGCAGGACGCCGAACAGAACATTTTCGGACAGGTCGCCTTTGGCATGGACCATGCCGACTACATCCATCAGCGCGCGCCCAAGCCCACCCTTATTTGCGCGGCTACGCAGGACTTTTTCGATATTGACGGAACATGGGACGCGTTCCGCGAAGCGAAACGCCTGTTCACTCGGTTGGGATACGCCGAGCGCGTGGATATCATCGAACATGACGCCACACACGGGTTTGCTCAACCGTTGCGTGAAGGCGCTGTCCGCTGGATGTGCCGTTGGCTGCTCGATCAGGATCGTGTCGTTACGGAACCGGATTTCGAGATATTTTCCAGCGAAGAGGCGCTGTGTTCGCCGGACGGACAGGTTATGCTGTTGGACGGCGCTGTGTCCGTGCTGGATTTGAACGCCGCCCGCGCCGAAGCGCTCCGCAACACGCGGGCCGCGTTCAGGCAGAGCGTTGACGACGACGCGTTCCGTGAAAAGGTGAAGGCGTTGATCAAGTACGCGTCCGCCGACGATCCCATACCGGACGTGGAGTCCTTGGGTGTGGCAGATACCGATGTCGGACAGCTTCAAAAGATGATTATTACCCCCGAGCCCGGCATAGCGCTTCCGGCGCTGCTGGCTCTCCCTGATGCCTTTTCAGGCGATTATGTACTGGTCGTGCATGAGGAGGGTAAAGGCGCTGTATTCGCCTCCGATGGGCTGGCAACAGCGCTGCTGGACGACGGCCACGCCGTTTTTGCAATAGACATGCGCGGTACGGGCGAAACCCGCACAGACCAGAACCCCAAGAACTGGCACAACTATATTGGATCGGACTGGCAGGACTTCTTCCTGGCTTATCTGCTGGGTGAGACTCCCGTGGGCATGCGCGTCCACGATATTCGCGCCGCCGCCGCGTATCTGCAAGACCGCGCGCACAGCGATGCCCGTGAGATACGGCTGGTTGCTGTTGGCAATGCCGCCGTACCCGCCCTTCACGCCGCGGCCTTGTATCCCGAGGTGTTTAATCATGTCTCACTGCGCGACGGCATACCCTCCTGGGATGCGGTGGTGAACACGCCGCGCGCGAAGCAACAATTGATGAATGCTGTACACGATGCCTTGTCCTGGTATGATATGCCCGACTTGGTTGCGTTGCTTCCTGATACTGTATACGAACATAAGAATCCCCAAGTGCCTTTGTTTTAGCGAATTGTAAATGGAGAGGCGGTATGGGGGAGGAACTGAACCAACGCAATTCCAGGAGCGCGAAACAGAGACTGACTGCCAAATAACGTTGTTATCTGGAGTTAGCGTGAACGTCTTCGTCACGCCGGCCCGTGGATGTTACAAAAGGGCGACGAGATATGCGTACCGGAGGCTGCTGCCGGGTATATGTGCGACCCGCTACATTATGGTGTGAAAAAACGTGTGAAAAAACGTTGACTTTAGTCATCTGTTGCGGTATACTGATAGTGTAGATGTTAAATGGTTTGAGACCGTGAAGCGAGGCAAGAGTACTGTTTCGCGATTTTGTGATGTATGGAGAGCGGTTAGTAATTACTGTGTTTGGTAAAAGCGGGTAGCGTTGCTGCCGCAAATTAAGGAGTATTTGAATATGAGTATCTACAGAATGAGGTGTCTTGTATGCCTGTTGGGTGTTGTATTGCTGACAGGCGCGGCGCTGACCGCGACCGCTCAGTATGTGCCAAGGGAAAACATGGGACAGTGTCCCTCTCCAACAAGTGATGCCGTCTTATTTGGTGGAGAGCTGCCGGAGTTTGAGCCTACAGTGGTTGGCAGTCCGGTCACTTCCTGGCCGTCGTCATATAATTTTTGCCGTACCATGGATACATTATACTGCTCGTTAGCCGGTCTCGGTGGTATTCTGCCTGAAGCGTTGATATACGGCAATATGCTGCGTTGTCTTGACGGCGATATTAACGGGCCGTTAGTGGATGACCCGTATGCGGATACGCCCATTACAATTTCGGTGAACAGTGCGGGCGAATGCACCGTCATTTATGACGGGGTTCGGATAATCGAAAACGAGCCGCTTCCCGGCTGGGCGCCCCAGGCTGGTTGGAGCATGGGCTTTGGCGGGCGTACCGGAGGCAGCCGCGATTTTCATGTAGTTGATGATTTTAATCTGATGAGTCCGCCACTCATGTACAGCGAAGAGTTCGCTGAAGGGCCGGGCGCGGGCAGTCTTTATCAAGATGCGTATGTTCATCAGATAACCAATCAGTTGGTGCTGACACCACGAGAATATAGCCGCCAAGGTTCATGGACCTTTCCCGTTCCTTCGCCGGCAAATGTGTTTCAAGTATCATACACGCAGTTCATTGGCGGCGGCGGTAGTACAGGCGCCGACGGAATGTGCTTCCATTATGGGCCCAATGGCAATCAGTCATTTGGTGAGTATGGCCCTGGAGGCGGCCTGACTGTTACATTCAGAACGCATGGCGATGAGGCAAATAAGGTCGTCCTCACTTATAACGACGCCAAGCTGATAGTTGCGGATCCGCCTTGGGACGGGGCAGGTGGGAGAGTGAGCTTGCGTACCCCCGATGTGATACCTGTCAGCGGCAATGATATGCCGGATGGTCAGTATGAGCTGGCGCTGCTGGCTTATGTCTTGAATACGCCCACACATCCGTTGTACGACGATGCGCACGCCGCCATCCAGC
>SLFT01000470.1 GCA_007124105.1 Candidatus Hydrogenedentota bacterium
AGCGCAACAATGGCGCACCGCATTCAGGAAGACATGATGATGATGGACATGACAAAGGGCGACCTGTCGCCGGTGACGGTAGCGGATTTTGCGATTCAGGCGCTCGTGGCGTACAGGTTGCGCGCTCTGTTTCCCCATGCCGCGTTGGTGGCCGAGGAAAGCGCGGAGCGGCTGCGCGACCCGGCAAATGCCGCCATGTTGGACGCTATTGTCATGTATGTCAAACAGCAGGCGCCTGACGCCGACGAAGACAGCGTGTGCGCGTGGATTGATATGGGCGCGGGCGATGCCGGCGAATGTTTCTGGACGCTTGATCCCATTGACGGCACCAAAGGGTATCGGCGCGGCGACCAATACGCCGTGGCGTTGGCATTGATTGACAGCGGTTGTGTTATCCTGGGCGGGCTGGCCTGTCCCGGTCTGGACGCCAAGTGCGCGCCCACCTCGGGCGGCAGCGGCGCGCTGGCTGTGGCGCAGCGCGGAAGCGGCGCATGGGCGATGCCGTTGAATGTCCCAGACGCGCCCGCCGCGCGGCTGCGCGTCTCAGATTGTGCCGCGCCCAATCAGGCGCGAATACTGCGTTCCTTCGAAGCGGGACATACCAATGTGGCCGAGATCGAAGGCATTGCTACCCGCCTCGGTATTCCCGAGAGCAACATGGTGCGCATGGACAGCCAGGCGAAATACGCCGCCCTCGCGGCGGGCAACGCGGAACTGTTGTTCCGGTTGCTGTCGCCGTCGCGGCCCGATTACCGCGAGTGTATCTGGGACCATGCAGCCGGCGCCATTATCCTCGAAGAAGCGGGTGGAAAAGTAACCGACCTCAACGGCTTGCCTTTCGACTTTACCAAGGGCCGGAAGCTAACGGAAAACACCGGGCTCTTCGCCTCTAACGGACATCTCCATGATGCCGTGCTGAGCGCGCTATGAATCGTTGGAAAAACGGTTTGACAAGCGTCCTCCCTATTGGGTGATTCCACGAAGACTCATAACGCGTCTTGGTCAGGTTATTGCATTGTTTCTGAATCTTCTTCTGTTGTCCCTCTCGGCGTTGAAGACGCAATCCCACGGCGTCTTCGGTGTTCGTCTCGGTAGACGGGGGCGAACAACATGTATATTCCCAACACCCCCAGGAATAGCCATATAAGAAAATGCGGGCCAATAGGGTACGGGGCGTGATAACCGGGTACGGGCAGGCGCGCCCAGGCAATGTGCCACCAGTCGGGGAACAGGCGGGCCTTCGTTGTCCACGGATAAAACCAGGTAAAATGCCCGTGCGAAATCAGATCGAAAAAGAGGTGCGAGAACGCGCCTATCCCAAGCGATAAGCCAATCTTGACCCATTTTACTCCCCCGGAGCGCGGGCTGGGCGTGGAAACAACAGCCTCAAGACCAACATTCCAGGAATGCGCCAGAAAGCCGCCGCGCGTACTTGCGGGCAGGCGCTGGGCCGCGATATGGGCCAGCCACCACAATGCCAGGCCTCCGGGAACGCATAATAACGGCAGCGCAATAAGTGAATGTCCCAGGCCTTGGCCAAGATGTCCGCGAAAAGCGCCTGCGACACCGTCCACTACATCGGGCATGGCGGCGCCGATAAACAATGCAGGCGCATCGAACAACCCGGGCCAGCGGCGCCAGAGAGGCGCTATAAGCCCCTGATGTGATGGGAAGGTAAAAGGCATAAGCAGTCTCCCATAACGCGGTGTCGCGCCAAACTGTAGTTTAAGACAGTGTGTTGAGTATCACGGTTTTACTGGTGTTCATCTTTATCGGCGCGCTGCCATGAGCGCAATTAGGAAATTTCAATCGGACAACTCAGAAATCAGGGCCCAGTCGCCGGGCAGCAGCGGAATACCTTCTGTGCATGGGCGCCGAGTATCGCAAGCAGAAGCGCAATGATACAAATGCAGATAGCCTTTCGTTAATACCTTATCGGCCGTCTTCTATTAACACAAAGACGGTGTTGTATGTTGTTCACGCTTCAGTGTGCCGGGGCAACCCATAAACCCATGGCAAATAAATGCGTGTCGGTACACGGAAGCGTGAACAACATACACGGTAAATATTTTTCTGTGTTGCGGGCCATGCCCGTGCAGGACATCACGCGCCGCACGATCGAGCCGCTGGAACCAGCAGCATACCGAGAATTGTATCCGATACCGCTATCCAGCGCAACAACAATCGGTCAGGAGAGCGACGACAGGTCGCTTTTAATTCTTCAGTGTTAATTCTTCAGTGTTATTGACATGCCCATGTCGTTCTGCTACAATAATGACTGACCGGTCAGTTTTTATCTTTCAGAATGTAATGCTATGAACAACAAAAAATTGCGCCATATTCAGTCGGGTGGACGGCGTATTGCCTTTTACGCTGAGCTGGGGCGTTATTTTACTGCGGACGGCCAGTTGAAAGGCGATGTGTTTCGCGTATTTTTGCGCGAAACATTGCAGGCGCGGTTGAACGCCTCGAAGCATGACGCCCATGCTCCCGAGAAGGCGGATGCGGTTGGGACGTGGCTTTCGTCGCATCTTGAAGAGGTGCTTTCCTATCTTGATGAGCGTGGGCTTGAGACGGCGGCGCTGGACCTGCTGGATACGGCGTTGGATGAGTCGGCTGCGTTGGGTATAACCACGGTCGCCTTGTCGCCGGAACGGTTGCGTCGTACGCTGGCCAACCGCCGCGTATCAGAGGAATCGCCCGGCGAAAAGCGTCGTCGCGATCCGAACGCCAAGCGCGTCAAGATATTTGATGCTGCATTGCGCGTGTTCGGCGAGCGTGGTTTTTATAACGCAACCATGGACGACATTGCCCAGGCGTCGCAAGTTGCCAAGGGCACACTGTACCGCTATTTTCGAAGCAAGGACGACCTGCTCGAGCAGCTATTGCGCGCCACCAGCCGTGAATTGATGCTTCGTTTTTCCGAGGCTTTTGGCGGCGACGGCGATATTCTCGAACAAATAGAGACCTTCATCCGTTTGTGGGTTGCATTCATTGAAGAAAATCATGTGCTGTACCGCCTCATCCAGATGGAAGGATTGAGCGCGTCGTCTGGACGGCAGACCATGGTGTATGAATATCTGCTGGATGATTTTCCCATGGTGAAAGAGCGTTTTGCGGCATTAGACCAGTCCCATGCGCTGAAGACGCCGAACTTTCATACCGTGGCCTACGGTGTACTTGGATTCATTGACGGCGTGGCGCGTAAATGGTTTCGCGCCGGCATGACCTATTCTTTGCAAGAGGAAGTCCCCATCATTTTAGAGGTGTTGTTTAACGGTTTTGTGCGGAACGCGGCACAGTCGCGTCAATTTTACGTGCCGCCGGAACAAAAAGAATAACGACAGCGTTAACGCATTAATGCTAACGAAGGAGCCTACCATGACCCAGGCGAACAAACTATTGCTGGCCGCTGTATTCGGACCTTATGGCATCAAGGACAAATATGCCGAGGCGCTGGGTTGTCAGATGGAATTACTGAACAATCAGATCACCCGTTGCCAGGGTATTCACTCGCCCCGCCAATCCTACTGGAGTTTTGGGTTGTACATGATTGCGGAGAACCTTAAGACATCCACAACCATTCTCGATTTTCCGAAATGGGAAGATTTCACGCAAGAACTCAAGAAAGGATACACCCACGTGGGCATCAGCTTTATTGTGCCCAACGTGCTCAAGGCGCGACGCATGGCGCTGTATATCCGCGAGCATCATCCGGAGACTAAGATTATTCTCGGCGG
>SLFT01000333.1 GCA_007124105.1 Candidatus Hydrogenedentota bacterium
CTTCCGTTGATCTTCCTTCCCACCTGGCGTTGTACGCGGCTTTTCCCGACGTGAACGGCGTTGTTCACACCCATTCCCATTACGCCACTTGTTTTGCCCAGGCGCGACGCGAAGTGCCCTGTCTGGGCACGACCCATGCCGACTATTTCCACGGCGCCGTGCCCCTGACGCCGCCGCCGAGCCAGCAACAGGTAGACGAGGGCTACGAGTGGAACACAGGCGCGCTGATCGTCGAATCTTTTCAAGGACACGACCCGCTTTCCTGTCCGGCGGCGCTGGTCGCGGGACACGGCCCGTTTGTATGGGGGCCGACTGTTGAAAAGGCCGTGGAGAACGCCGCTGTCCTCGAAGAACTTGCGCGTATGGCGGCGCACACCCTGGCGTTAAACAATAACGCCGCGCCACTGGAGACATACGTGCTGGACAAGCATTTTCTGCGAAAACATGGCGAGGGCGCTTACTACGGGCAGCGATAGGCCATAGTGTCCACCTTGTTTTACAGCGGTGTTAACCTGGCCGTACAATGAAAATGGCGCCGCTGATGCGCAGAAAATGCCAGAAGCGGGATCAGCGACGCCTTGGCGCTTCCCCATTATGCGGCGCGATACCGTTGGGTTCCTCCACCGGCCGGCCCTTTGTTTATGAAACGCGCCGCACGGGCTTCACCCTTTACCGCGAGCGGGAAGCGGGAAATATCGTCTGGCGCGATACAGGGAAGTAGAAGAAGTATTCCGTATCGCGACGCGGAATCGCTATGTGCTAAAATTCAACTATGGATAGCGTGCCGAGCGCATACATAGAAGCTACGATACCCAGCCTGTTGACGGCTTGTCCATCAACGGATGCCGTCATGGCAGGCCAACAGGAAATCACAAGAAGGTGGTGGTCATATCAAGTAAAATGCTACCGTCTCTTGGTCTCGCAACGTGTTATTGAAGAAGCGTTTCCAGCACTCCTTGCGCCCCTGGACCTGATTGAAGGCTATGATGATGATTAACAACCCCATAACCGCGGGAACCGGAAAAGCGCAACGGGCTCCCCTGAAGCTTGTTCACGGCGATGGCAAAGCCCCGCTTCGCGGCATGATGGCACACCCGCCTGGCGCGTTGTCCTTGCGATGTGTGTTGCTGTATTTGATGACGTTTACCACCGCTGTTTTTGCTGTGACAGTGGATGGGCGGGGCTGGCTGGAATGGTCGCAGGATGCGCATCAGGTGCTGGTCCCTGGTTCTGAAGCGTGGCCAGTGAATGTGCTTGTGAATGACGCATGGTTTCCGGCGGAAGGGGCGCGGATTTCTCAGGCAACCGTGGACGGGGACGATGTTGTGGTTCGTTATGTCCAGGACAGGGGCGCATTGTCGTGGCGGCACGCGCCCTTTCCGCAATTGGGCGAACACGCGTGGCTGCGGACGGCGGTATACGAAAACACATCGGAGACCACCCAGGATATCACGGGCGCGCGCATGTATGCGGTCGTCACCCTGCCCGACGCGCCGCTGGTGTGGAACCCGCGCCCCTTTTACATGGCCCGTTGCGGGGCGGACCTGCTGGTTGCGCTGGCGTACAAGGGCACAACAGACCACTACAACTTCCATCGGCGCGGCAACGCTGTTGGCCATGACATACAAGCCTGCTGGCGGCTTGCGCCGGGCGAATCGGCGACGGTTGAGGCGCAGGCGGTGTGGATACGACCCGTCGCGGAAGGGGCCGCCCTGGACGACCGCGCGTGGGGCGAAGTCTTTCGCGCCGAGGCGCAGCGCTGGTATGAAGCCATCGGCATCCGCGTGCCGCCGGGGACGCCGGACTGGGCGCGCGCGATGATTTTATACGAATACAACGCGGGCGGGCACATAGATTCGCGCTTCAGCGATGTGGGCGGGTTCAAACGGCTCGCGGAGCAAACGGACTATCTTGCGGCCCTGGGGATCGGCGCGGTATGGTTGCAGGCGCCGCATCAACACAAGACGCCGCCCAACCCCATGGACGGCGGCTGGAACCTGTACGATCCCCGGGATGTGATGGAAATAGACACAATTCTGGGTGGCGCCGAAGCGTTGCATGGTCTGTGTGCGGGGCTTCACGAGGCGGGGCTGCGCATCATCGGTGAAACGGTGCCGCACGGCGGACACAGCGTACAGGCAAAGGCGCTGCCGGAATGGTGGAGTTATGAGCGGGACGGTTCTCCGAGGCGCAACTGGGGCGGGTGTGGCATGGATTATTCCTCGCCGCCGTGGCAACGCATTATCGCGGACAGCATGTCCTGGCAAACGCGGGAATTCGGGCTTGTGGGATGTCGCATTGACGTGGCGGACGGCTCTGGGCCGAACTGGAAGTCGCCGCGCACCAACCACGCCTCCTATTCCACGTTGGGCGGCGCAATAGAACTGCTTGCAGCGCTGCGCGAAGCCATGTCCGAACACACGTCCTCTCCCATCCTGATTCCTGAATCCTTTGATCAGGTTGAATACTTCTCTTATACACCTGTCGGATACGGCCACGACTTCTGGATGTTCATTGTAAACGAAGCGCAGCCCCTTGCCAACAATCCCACTGCCATGGCAACGGCTTTCCGCGATTACCTCGAGCGCGAACGCGGCGCGTTGCCCGCGGGCGCGTTGACCCTGCGCACACTGAACAACCATGACGCCGTCTGCGAGGCGGGGCGCGTTCATCACCGCTTTGGTGTCGGACTTGCCCGCGCGTTGCATGGAATATGCCTGATGATCCCCGGCATCCCAATGCTGTATCAGGAACAGGAGATGGGCGACTGGTTCGCCCTGCGCGATATGCACTGGGCGCGACGGAGCATTCCCGAATTCACAAGCGACCAGGTTGATTATTACGCCGTCACTTTTTCCCCCGGCGTGTTTGCCTGCCTGCGGGGCGACACGGACGCCGGCAGGGCGCTGGGTCTTTCCAACCTTTCAGGCGAAGAAATCCATGACCTGGCGCGCTTTGCTCCGTGGGTGGACATTGCCGATGGAACGCGGGTTTACGACGGCGTGAGCGGTGAAACGGCCGTTGTTGACAATCGTTTCTTTCCATGGACGCTTGCCCCTTACGCAACCGCATTGATACGGATAGGCGAAGCGCCAGAACAGAAAACAGCGCCCCCGTTCGCGACAATGTCGCGCGCGGGAAAAGCCAGCGCGACCGGGCCTTCTCTGGTTTTTGAAGACGATACGCTGTATTTGGATGCTGGGGAGATGCGACTCGCTTTTCAAGCGGACGCGGCGCCGTGGCGGCTTGGCGCTGACGACGGCGAAGGCCAGACCTATATGAACGACGTCGCCGAACTGCGCGTTACGGAAGCGGACGGAAAACTTCACTGCGAGATGATATTCTCGCGCGCGGACAGCGGGGACTGGCCCGCGCTGGAAATTACGTCAGCGCAAACCTGGCAGGTGTACGGCCGCACGGCCGTGCTTCACGACCATGTATTGCGACGACATTATCCCTGGCCGGAGGATTCGGGCTACACCTGGGACAACAGGATGCACTGGAGCAGGTACGACATCTATAACAATATCGCGCCTACCGGCAGACTCTGGGAATCTGTTATCGAGCCGCTGCATCCCGATGAGCCGGCGGTGCTGTTCCGGGACGCCAATAACCAGCGAACCATGATCTATAACATCGAGACTGACGCGAACAACCTGGTGCTTCGCGATCGCGCCGATAACGATACCTACTCGTTGCGTCTCGAATTTCGCGGTCAGGACA
>SLFT01000486.1 GCA_007124105.1 Candidatus Hydrogenedentota bacterium
CTGACATCCTTGTCGAAATTGTGGAAGACCAGGGTTTCATCACCGACCTCGCAATCGAGGCAATGGCGATTCTTTTCTATATCGGCCACGGCGACCGGGTCGAAGACGAATGGATCGAAGCCGTCGCCAACACGCAATTGCCCAACGGCGCCTGGGACCGTCAAGCCGGCACCAATAACCCCGAACAACCAAAATGCCACCCCACAGTGCTCGCACTATGGGTGCTGCTTGAAGATGCGCTCCCCGACGCGGACGACATCCCCTGGGTGCGATAGCGCCCGGACAACAGAGGTCGCATTCTGTCGCGCGGCACGCCGGGTGTTCCACGCGCCTATGGTTGGCGCCGCGGATGCGTTGATTGCCATTGCGGCGCCTGCGCGGCAATCCGTGAAATACACCCCCTGGAGATATGGCGATGGCCCCCCGTGTACTGCTAACATCGGTGTTTAAGCCTTTCGGCGTAGACAATATCTATGGCCGCAAAGAGTCGCGGATAGAGCTGTATCACAATCAGATTACAAAGTACCAGGACGTGTTTTCCCTGCGCGCATTCTTCAATTCTTTCGGACTGCATGTGATTGCCAACAACATTGAAGTCCCGACCACTGTGCTTGACTTCCCCACGCTGCCGCAGTTTGTTCGTGAATTGAAACAAGGCTACGACTTCGTGGGCATCAGCGGCATTCAATGCAATTTTCAAAAAATCAAGAAGATGGTCGAGACCGCGCGAGAGGTAGCCCCACAATCCACACTGGTGCTGGGCGGATTCTGTACTACACTGCCGGGATTGCGCGACATGCTGGATGTTGACCATGTATGCGTGGGCGAGGGCGTCGGCTTCATGCGCGCGCTGCTGGGGCTGTCCCCGGAATTTCACTACAAAAATCCTGATATGTACAGCGCCGCACGCGAGGTGATGGGCGCGCCCATTCGCGGCGTCAAATACCCCTATATCGCCGTTGGACTCGGCTGTCCCTACGGATGCGATTTCTGCTCGCCAAGCCATTTTTTCGGCCGCAGGCACATCAAGTATTACAAAAGCGGCCGCGACCTGTTCACCGAGTTAATGCGCGTCAAAAAACGGTTCCGGACGCCGGTCTCAACGTTGATCGGCGACGATAACTTCCTTCTTGATCGCGAACGGGCCGAGGAACTGCGGCAATGCGTTATCGAGAGCGGCGAGATGTTCAATATCTCGCTGTTCGGAAGCGCCGACAAAGTAGCCGAATTCGGGCCGGAACGACTGGCTGAAATGGGCGTTAATATTATATGGATTGGACGCGAGGGGAAATTTTCCGCATACGCCAAGAACCAGAACGCCAACCTGAAATCGCTGGTGGCCGAACTCAAAACCGTGGGCATCAAAACAATCCTCAGCTCCATCCTGTTGCTGGAACAACACACCAAGGAGAACATCATCGAGGATATAGACGACCACATCGCCTGCGAACCCACTTTCAGCCAGTTCGCCCACTATTCCCCCGCGCCGGGCACCCCGCTCTACGAACGGCTCGAGGCGGAAGGCCGCGTCCTCGACGGCATCCCATTGGAAGAATGGCACGCCTTCAAACAACCCTGGTTCTCTCATCCCCAGTTCACCCTTGTTGAAGCCGAGCGCGTTCAGGAAAAAGCCTATACTCGCGACTTCCTCGAACTCGGGCCATCGCTGCTCCGCTATATCGCAACAGACTGCATGGCATGGCGCCGTCTCAAGGATTCCGACAAGCCCCACCTCAGAAAACGCGCCGACGCCATTGCCGGGCAGATGTGGAAAAACAAATGCGTCGTAAAAGCCATCGCGCTGCTGGCCCCAACAACGCATATTCGCGAACTGGCGCAAGAGACCCTGGCCGCCATCCAGAAAGAGTTTGGCGGGATAAACCCCGCGCAATACGCGGTGGCGCGGGGATTACATCTATCGGGACGAATTCGGCGTCTGCGCACCGCATTATGGGGCGACAACATGCAGCCGCCCACGCAGCGGATTAAATATAATTACTGAGCGTGGGCGCCGAAGCGGCCAAACAACCGATACGCAAGACCGCAGGCGACGCCTGTCGCGAAAGGCGCAAGCCCGGCGTTATACACCAGCCAGCCTTTGGCGGCGAACAACGCGCCCTCATGACGGTAAAGGCCGCGCGGCAGCCACCACGCCTGACGAAGCGCGCCCAGCTGACACAACGCCGCAGCCCCCAACAACGGCCACGCAATACCACCGCCAACAACGAATAACCAGGAAAAACACAGCCAGATACGCGCGTTGCGATCGCGAATAAAGGGTCCGATTACTTTTCGACGCATCGCCCCGGGCAAAGACATCACACCACAGGCGTTCACATGAAGCCGCCAACCTTGCTGCCACAGCGATGCCGGAAAATGGTGGCGCACCTGGAATGTCGGATCGAAGGCTAACTGATGCCGCTCATCCAGGCGACCACAGAACTCCAAGTCCTCATAAGCGGCCAGCCGCAGCGATTCATTAAACCCGCCAGTCGCCTCAAACACCGAGCGCCGCAATAAGCCAAAGCGCGTCGTGATATAAGACCAGCTGCGATGCCCCGCATCGTAAAGCGCCGAATAGCGCAGATAATCCTGCAACGCCACAAAGCGTCCGGCAAAAGAAGGGTTCAACGGCCTGGGCGCAGTCAGCGTTAAAACACCGGCCAGCGCCGGATCAGCCTCGAGGCGCGACAACATCCGCTGCAATAAGTCGGCGTCAAACTGCACGTCAGCGTCAAGAAAAAGCAATACATCGCCGCGCGCGGCGGCAACGCCCCGGTTGCGACAACGCGCAGGGCCCGTATTCGATGGTTGACGCAGCAGCGTCACGGGATAGTCGCGACAAATATCCGCCGTGCGGTCTGTCGAGCCGTCATCAACCACGATTACCTCCAGATGCGAAAGTCCGGAAGCAAAAAGGCAATCAAGCGCGCCGGCGACTGTTGCTTCGCCGTTATACACGGGCAATATGGCGGATATTATCATTACATGGGTATCTTGGAAGTCAAGGTTAACGGTTAGCCGTGCGCGACGCACTGGGACAGCTACCCCGCATACCTCGCCGCGTTTCTCGTGAGCCTGCTAAGCCGACGTCCAGCAAGACGCTTTGCGCCGGTCGCCGACTGACAACGTGTTGGGAACACGCCAGGGCCGATAACGAACAAAGAGCCTGAGATGGCGTAAGATTCACAAGCGCAACAGAAATCTGACAAGGTACGCAGGTTAGTATCTCAAACTCGTTAAACCCCAATCAAACAAACCAGGCGACAAACGCGCAACTGCCGTAAAATAGTTTCGGAAACAAATGCGCCGGCGCCGAAACGCCCGTCAGTCAAACAGCATCACCTCCACAGGCAGCGCCACGTTGGGCCTGGTCTGCGGCGCGCGCGTGTCGAAATAATGACAGAGCAGCGCGCAGCGGTCGGCGTCTATGATATGGTCGTCGCCTTTGGCGTATACAATGCGCCCCTGCGCGTTCACGGTGTAGGTGTGCGACGCGTACTGCGCCTCGCGGTCGGCGTCGGGCGGAAATACGATTGCGCGGTCGGCCAGACGCCGCTGCAACAGCTCGGTCATGAACTCCTTGGCGCGGCGACGCGCCGGGCGTCCGTCCGGCATCATGTCCACGTCCAGCGTCGCGCCGAACTCGATGGCGTCCACCCGACGACACCAGTCGTGACCATGCGCCATCAGCGCGTGCGCCACGGCGCGTCCGTTGTTGC
>SLFT01000078.1 GCA_007124105.1 Candidatus Hydrogenedentota bacterium
AAACGACGCGTGATGGCAGCGTCCCGGTTCAGCGATCCAAAGGTTAAGGCCTATCTGACGCAACAGGGGGTTGAGACGGTTGTGTGCGATTTTCTTGTCCCAGGCGCCCTTGCCCAGTTGCCCGACGCAGCGAATATCATCTATATGACCGGCATGAAGTTCGGCGCCACACAACAGCAGGCGCTGACCTGGGCGGTGAACGCCTGGCTGCCGGGCGCTGTATGCTGCCGGTATCCCGACAGCCGTGCCGTGGTCTTCTCAACAGGCAACATTTATGGCTTGACAAACGCGTCGCGCGGCGGCTCACGTGAAGACGACGCGCCCAACCCCCAGGGCGAATATGCCATGAGCGCATTGGGTCGAGAACGGGTGTTCGAATACTTCTCGCGCGCGCGGCACATGGCGCACTCGTTGATTCGCCTGAATTACGCCTGCGACCTGCGCTACGGTGTGCTTGTGGACATCGCGCGCAAGGTATGGGAAGAGCGGCCCATTGCGCTGGATATGGGGTTTCTGAATACGATATGGCAAGGCGACGCCAACGCCATGTCGCTGGCCGCGCTCGCATCCGCCGCCGCGCCCCCGCTTGTGTTGAATATAACCGGCGCAAAAACGCTGCGGGTACGCGACGTGGCGGAACGGTTCGGGGAACGTTTCGGTAAGACGCCCCGTTTCGAAGGCGAGGAGGCGCCGGACGCGTTATTGAGCGACAGTAGCCGCGCACGTGCGCTGTTCGGACCGCCGCGCGTGGACGAAGCGCAGTTGATGGACTGGGTCGCCCATTGGCTGCGGCAGGGTGGGCCCTTACTTGATAAACCAACACATTTTCAATCGCGGGACGGTCGCTTTTGAAGGAGAAGCAATGAACGCTTACGACGCTTTGCGCGAGGGCCTGGTGATTCCGGCCAGTCCGCTGGCGCTGACATCAGAGCGGCGGCTGGATGAACGACGCCAGCGCGCGCTTTGGCGCTATTATGCCGCCGCCGGGGCCGGCGGCGTGGCCGTGGGTGTGCATACCACCCAGTTTGCCATCCGCGACTGTGGCATGTACCGGCCCCTGCTCGAACTGGCGGCGGACGAATACGCCCGTCTTGATCGCGAACGAACAACGCCGCTGGCGCGCATTGCGGGTGTGTGCGGCTTAACGGATCAGGCTCTTGCCGAGGCAGAGCGCGCCCATGCGCTGGGATTTCACGTGGGACTGTTGTCGCTTGCGGCATTCGAGGACACTCCGTTTGACGCCATACTCGACCATTGTCGCCGCGTATCGCAGGTTATCCCGATCATGGGCTTTTACCTTCAAACTGCCGTAGGTGGGCGCGCGTTGCCTTATCGCTTCTGGCGGGCATTCGCGGAAATCGAAAACATTGTCGCCATCAAGGTCGCTCCCTTCAACCGATACCACACACTGGACGTCGTCCGCGCCGTGGCCGACGCGGGTCGGGAAGACATCGCCCTGTACACGGGCAACGACGACGCCATTGTCGCTGACTTGACCACGCCTTTCGTATGCCAAACGCCAAAGGGCGCCGTCACGCGATATTTTGTGGGTGGACTTCTCGGCCATTGGGCCGTATGGACCCAGTCCGCTGTGGCGTTGCACCGGCAATGCCGCAAGGCAGCGCAAACAGGCAGCATTCCCGAAGCGCTCCTTGCCCGGGGCGTTGAAACAACGGATTGCAACGCCGCTTTCTTTGACGCGGCCAACGGGTTCAAAGGGTGCATTGCGGGCCTGCATCAAGTGCTGCAACGCCAGGGCCTGCTCGAAGGCGCTTGGCTTCTTGACCCCGACGAAACCTTGGGCGCGGGACAAGCCGAGGAGATTGAACGCGTCTGTCGCGCCTATCCACACCTGAACGACGACGACTTCGTCGCCCGGCATCTGGACGCGTGGATGAAACCTTAACCCCGGGACACGTCGAAGTCGGCGGGCAAGCAAAGTGGCTGAGATGGCGTAAGATTCGCAGGCGCAACAGAAACCTGGTGAAATATCCGGGTTAAACGCAATCAACGCGTTGCGCTTCTGTCCCTTTCTTGCCTTCACTCCCACTTGACAGATACAATGAGTTACAATCCATTATGGAGTATGAAGTATGCCAGTCATATCAATGTTCTATGGAATCATAATACGCTTTTATTTAATTGACAACAAGCAGCACGGTCTACCGCACATTCATGCCAAATATGCTGAGTTTGAAGCCTCCATCAGCATTGAAGACGGTGAGATACTGGCTGGCAAAATGCCAAGAAAACAGTTGCGCTTGATTCAGGCGTGGATAGAACTTCGCAGAGATGAACTGCTTGCTGATTGGGAACTGGCGATTAGCGGCGAATTACCCTATAAGATTGATCCGTTATGAGGTTGTCATGAATTGGGATGCCACATTTGTCAAACCCTTGTCGGGATACCGTATTTACGTAGAGATGAAAAATGGTCGCAAGGGGATATTCGATCTTACGCCTTACCTCGACCGAGGCGTACTACGCGAACTGCGCAACATTCATTACTTCAATCAGGTGGGCATCGTGCTTGGCGCCGTTACCTGGCCGCACGGGCAAGACATCGCCCCGGAGACGCTTGTTGGCGAGATGAACACGGATTCAATAGAATCCTCCGAAAACAAGACGCGCAATAACCCCGCCTGCCCCTGAGCGCAACGCCACAAACACGGCTACTCACCGGGAAAATAAGCGTATCAGGCGGCAACATTCTATACAGATGTATGAGGCGCCTCCGCCGTATTTTTTGGGTAGATCAAGCAGGGCGCAACCAACCGGCGCGTTTAGCCCTACGAAGTTTATCAGGTTGACGCGGCAACTGAAAACGCTTAGTAACTGTCTACCAGTCTTGGCAGACAGCTACGAATACGGCTTTATTTCCACGCTATTGTTTTTGGAGTGCGCAAGTCATACTTGCGCTTTATCTTTCGTAGTATCGTAGACCTTGATTCGGTTAATTGCCATACAAGGCCCTCGTAAAAAGGAAAGCGAAAGCGCAAGTATGACTTGCGCACTCCAAAACATACGCCAATAGTGGGCGCATGAACGTAATGTCGTGTTTTTGTGGTGGTAGACAGTAACAACGCTTATTCGTTTTGACACGGTTAGGCGTTGTAAACCCTCATTCTCCCTGTGTTTCGTGACAGGGGTCGGGCAGCTGGTCCAGGGGAGAAACCAGTTTATCGAGAAGTCCCGCTTGTTGGTTCGGGGTTCCCATGCGGTATTCGGTGCGGCGGCAGGGCGGCTGATGCACAATACTTTCGCGTCCCCGCAGCTGGTTCAAGCGCAGCCGAACAAGTTCGATGCCGCCCGTTATAACCAGCCCAAGCGCTTGCAGCCGGTCCGCAGCGGTCGGTTTTCCCATTGCCTCACGATACAGGCGCATGGCTGCGTACGCTTTGCGGCGCGCCGCCATGTTGGGCGCGTAGAGCCAGGCGGCCCACAACGCCGGCCGTAATCCCGCTGCCATGCGCGCCATCATCAACAAACGCCGTTTCATGAACCGGTCCGGACGGGGCGCGTCGCTCCGCTCATAGCGCATGGTATCAGGGTTCCATGCCAGCCCGTCTCGCTCGCGGGCGCGGTAATCTTCCCAGCCCCGCTGTAAGCCGCTGGCCAGGGTAATGGCCATGTTCACCACACCCGGACCATCCTTGCGGTATTTGCGTCGGAAGGCTTCGCGCAGGATACGGATATGGTCGGCCGGCTTCGG
>SLFT01000242.1 GCA_007124105.1 Candidatus Hydrogenedentota bacterium
GAACCCGAACCCGAACCCGAACCAGAACCAGAACCAGAACCAGAACCGGAACCGGAACCGGAGCCAGAACCTGAACCAGAACCGGAGCCTGAACCTGAACCCAAACCCGAGCCAAAACCCGAGCCAAAACCAGTAGTTGCTGAACAGGTAACCGCCACATCAGGGGTGGTTGCGGATTCTGTGCCATCTGAACTGGCGGGCTGGATACGTTTGGTGCAACGAAAAGTGGAGTCTGTATGGGCTATACCGGCGGGTATACTTATGGACGCTGACGAAAATGTTGCGGAGGTCAGTTTCTGGGTCAATAGTGACGGTCGTCTTCTGGGTACGCCCACTGTAACCATGCATGCCGCAGACCGCGCGTTGGGTGAGTCCGGCGTGAACGCAATCCGTCTTGCCGATCCATTTCCGCCCCTGCCTGAAGGGTACCCTCACCAGGAACAAATGGTCGTCTATGCTTTTCGATTGCGACAATAACAATAATTGTATTTCTTGCCCGAGCGCAGGGTATAATTACTTACGATAGTCCAAGGCCAATATTGCATTGTTCTTTCACAAAACGCTTATGCTGGCAGCAGCCCAATATTTTGAAGTGTTTGGCGTGTCAACTGGCGTTGCGCCTGACACAGCGTATGTAATGTTCTTGCGCAATGCGCATAAACGGCCTTCCGGTACGTCAGTACCAGGAATCAGTAACATGCGACACATTGTTCAATGTGATAGGTAGAAGATAGTTTAATGTCAGCCATAAACCGTGATGGCTGCGTTGGTGTGCTGTGCGGCAACAGTGCTGGAGAGTGTATATGGTAGAGCCTGCTACACATAATCTGGAAAGTCAGCCCCGTGAACAGGGCAAACAGGAAGCCAGACGTGAGTTTGTTGAACTCATCAAGCTTGCGGTGGTGTTCCTGGTCGTTTTTTGGCTGGTGAAATCGTTTATTGTGGAAGGTTACGAGGTGCAGGGGGAATCCATGGCGCCCACGCTCCAAGACCGAGACCGCATCCTTGTGTTCAAATTGCCGCACGAACTGAGCAAATTTTCCTTGTTCAGCGGTATTAACCCCTTTGGCGAGAGCGATATTATCGTTTTCGAAGGCGAGGGGCGCAAACGATTTGTCAAACGCGTTATTGCTTATAATCCACGGGTAAACAGCAAGACCGTGGATGCGCAGCGCTTGGAAAGCGAAGACGACGAGCGCCTTGTTAAGGTTGAGTTTGACATGGGCGTTGTGCGGGTGAATGACTGGCAGATTGACGAGTCCTCCTATTTGTCCGAAGATGTACGCAAGGCGCGCGGCAAAGACATGCGCATGTTGCGTCCCGGTGAATATTATGTGCTCGGCGACCACCGGCAAATCAGCAAGGACAGCCGGAGTTTCAGCGCCATTTCGGACGAACAAATCATAGGAAGAGCCCTTGTGCGGTTCTGGCCGTTGTCGAATATTTCGTTATTATAGTGTTGCAAATAGCCTTCAGCATGGGTCAGGGGGAGTGGCGTCCGCCGGAATGTTCGCAATCTATAGGTGTTGGAAGGAAAGCGTGAAGAACACAATTCTCTTTGCTGATATTCATTTGAAACCAGCGGGCGAGGGGGGGGAGGTGTACGACAGTTTTCTGTCGTTTCTGCGCGGGATAGACCCTGATAAAACAGAACGGCTTGTTTGTCTTGGTGATTTATTCGATTTTTGGTATGAATACAGGCACGTCATGTTTTCAGGTTACTTCTCTGTGTTGCGCGCTTTCGCGGACTTGAGTGATGCCGGTGTTGCATTGCATCTGGTCTGTGGCAACCATGATTTCTGGGCGGGCGCATCCCTTGAACAGCATCTGGGCTTCCATATCCATCATGAACCGACCAGGCTTCCCTTCGGAAACAGAGAGGCGTTGTTGCTTCATGGCGACGGGTTGAATACCCGGGATTATGGCTATCGCTTTTTCAAATGGGTTGCGCGTAATCCCTTGCTTATACGGGGGTTCAGGAGTGTACATCCCGACCATGCCATGGCCCTGGCGTTATTCATGAGCCGAAGCAGCCGTGGTTTTACGCGGGTTGACGCATTGTCCAAAGGTCCGGAGGCCCACTCCGTTCGGGGGTATGCGCATCGGTTGTTGAAAGACGGCGCGGCGCCAATTGTAATATGCGGTCATACCCATGCGCCTGTAATTGAGCAGGTAGCCGCCGACCATGGCAACGGGTTGTACGTAAACCCAGGCGATTGGCCGCATCACCGGTCTTACGTGGTTTTTGACGGCAACGATTTTCGTTTGTGCCAGTTCACATAGCCGGCGATATCGGTTGTGTTGCTCCTGCTATAAGACGCTGACAGGTGTTGCGCATATCTCGCCAGGCTTCGAGGGCTGACGACGGGGCCTAATGAGATAGGCGCCCCGGCACTTTTCACCAGAGTACCGCAGCGGGCTTCCATTCCACAAGCCGTCGGTTACGCCTGACACAAAAAATGCGCGGCGTCGCCGTGGCGACGCCGCAGTTGACTCGGCCCTGTAAAGGGGAGATGATGTCGTTGATTATTTCAGGAGCGCCGTTTGTGGCGGCGTTGCATAGTCGGCGTAGCGTTCAGCCACCATTGCTTGTTCGACGTCGCCCGTATGTACGTAGACGCGATAATGAAAAGGGAGCGTCTCGCCGGCGGCAATGGTGTAGTCGCCGTTATCTGGCATAAGCCCCTGGTTATACTCCTTCTCAATGAAATGGGAATAACCGAAAGCGTTTGCGCCCATGAGCCCGTAATTGCGCACGTGCCAGCTGCTGGGATGGCGCAGGTTTTCGGGATGATCGAAAATGGTCAGGCCGCGCCAGCCTACCTCAGGCACATCTCCCGAGAAGTCGCACCAGGGCGAGGGCTTGCCCCAGGTTTCGTTTTCCCCCTGGTCGCCGTGGGCGTTGGTGATAACGGCGCGCGCGTGACTGATGTCTGGGCGCATGCGCACGGCGACGATGCCGCCTTCCTTGGTGTCGCTGAAGAGTACCTCGCCATACTCGGCGCTGAATACCACGCGCACATCAAAAAGCCGCGCGTTTTCCGGCGTCGCGTAAAAGCGATATTCACGGGTTTCGTTGATCACTGGATTGCCGTCCCGGTCTTCCCACACATTCGCGGCGCGAATCCAGCCATAAGCATCGCCGGAACCAAAAGTCACCTCGCTGCTGCGTTGTGTGCCCGCGTTCGTTCCTTCCGCCCATAGGTCATGGCCGTTGACCTCGCCGTAGGCGGTATAAAACGATTTATGATGCAGGTGGTCCCGGGCAATGCGGGGCGTATTCGCCTCATCCATGGGGTAGTCGCGGGTAATGCCGACGCCGCCTTCACTGTTCACGGGCCAAAGAAAAGGTTTGCGCCACTCCTCGCCATAATGATAACTGGTAAAGTGGATGCCGTCAATATGTACGTCAAGTATGTCCTCTCCGGATTTTTTGGATACCAGCGCACGCGGCGGCGTATTTTCGGGCCGCTCGGAAGTCATAATGGTCATGGTTGCTTCGGTATTTGCGGGCAGTGCGTCCACAAGAAAAGTCAACATCCCATCACGCAATGTGGCGGGGTAGCGTGCGCCGGTTTCCGAACAGGCAACGCTTATCATGGCGGGCGCGTCATCGGTTTCCACTGCCGTATCCACGGGTACAGTGACGCCCGGCTGATCGCCGGTTTTCAGCTGGAGTTGGCGACCGTTCAGATCGGCCGCTGCCGAGGAA
>SLFT01000474.1 GCA_007124105.1 Candidatus Hydrogenedentota bacterium
TTCAATGTCGTCTTCGGGCCGCGCGTTCGGCGGCAGTTCTTCTGTCACCGGAGCGTCAGCATCGTTGTTTTCAAAATTCTGAGCGCGATGCAGCGCCTCGGCGGCTTCATCCGTAACAGACTTGTTCTTTCCGCCCACAATCGGCGACGCTTTATGGGCATTGCCCTGCTGCTTACGTCCGCCAGCGCTCTTCTCGTTTCGGTTCTCCGGCGCGCCGCCGCCGCCGCCGCCGCGTTTGCGTCTCTTTTTCCTGCGGCCGCCGTCGCGGTCTTCCTTGTTCTCCGCCGACTTGTCAGGCTGTCGTTCCTGGCGTTTGCCGCCGCCGTCGCCACGCTTTTCCTGGCGCTGCTTCTGTTGTTGTTGCGGTTTGTCGCCGCGCCGCTCCTGACCACCTTGCCGATTATCGCCGCGCCGCTCCTGACCGCCTTGCCGATTATCGCCGCGCCGACTCTTTTTCTCGGGCACGTCAACAGTCAGTTTCACGCGCACCGGTCGCGCCCCAATGCCCAGAAATCCCTTGCTCCCCTCATCAATAATATCAATCTTGTCGAGATCATGCATGTCCACCCCAAGTTCTTTGAGGCCGTTCTCGATGGCTTGCTCGCGGGTCTTCCCCGAGCTCTCTATATCTTTCATCATTGGCAGTCTCCTGTTTATCCGCCGCGTGTGCGCGGCGGCCTGATGGGGCAAACGCCCCGCGCCCGTCCTGTTAATCTCGTCCCTTGGGTTCTTTACGACGCCTGCTGCGCTGTTTCTTTTTGCGTATTTCCTTGTTCATCTCACGCTGCTTTGCGCGGGCTACGTCATAGAAGTGCCGAGGTTTTGCGGGCTTCTTTTTCTTTTTTACGGGTTCAACATCAACATCTATCCGCTGGATAATAAAGTTTTGGGCGATGCCCAACAGTGTGCTGACCAGAATGTACAGATTCAGGCCCGAGGCCATGTTGTAGGTGATGACGGCGAAAATCACCGGCATGAACGTCATCAGCATTTTTTGCTGCGGATTCTGCACGGGGCCGGACATGGGCATCAGCTTCTGGCTGGCCACCATGGACAACGCCATGAGAATAGGCAACAGGTTCAGGCTCTCGAGGGGCAGTTCGGAAAAGGGCAGCGGAATCTGAAAGGGGAGCATCATCAGGCGGTCCGGCTCGGACAAGTCCTGTATCCAAAACACGAAGGGGGCGCGCCGTAGTTCGAAGGCGCTCCACAACATGCGATACAGGGCGATGAACACAGGCATTTGCAGGAGCATGGGCAGACAGCCGCCGAGCGGACTGACGCCGCGTTCGCGGTACATTTCCATCATCCGCTTCTGCAATTCCTGCTGGTCTTCGCCGCATTCCGCTTTCAGTCTTTCCATTTCCGGCGCTAGTTTGGACATCTTCTTCATGCTTAACATACTCTTCCATGTCAGCGGAAACATGACGGTACGTACAATGACAGTGAGGAAGATGATGGCCAGGCCGTAGTTGGACACCAAGTTGTCATGGAACCAGATAAGAATGGTCAGCAACAGTTTCGAAAACCAGTCCATGAACGTGAACCAGGTGAAGAAGGCCAATACCGATTCGAGCGAGGGCCAGGCGTCGCGCAGAGCGCTGCGACCGCGCGGGCCCATGTAGGCCTGATACGCGTATTCCACGGTCTCTCCCGGGGCAAGTTCCGTGCGCGGGGCCCCCACGCCCAGGCGAAACAGGGTCTGCGTACCATGATACCAGAGGTCGGCATCATCGAATTCCGGTTTCAGCGCTACCACGAAATAGGCGCTGCTTATGGCCGCCCAGTCGGGGTCCAGAATGCGCTGATTGTACCAGGCGCCGCTTTCGGGCATGGACAGCCCCGAAGTGGCCTGATAGGTGTTGGCGTTTCCTTTGCGCCAGACGATGCTCTGTCCAGAGCCTTTCTTCAAGTCGCCTGAGGCAACATTTGGCCCCCAATAAAGGGAAAAGGCGGGTTCCTTGCGATCGAGACCCAATCTTCGCGTCTCGTCGCCCAGATTGGTGTAAGCGACGCGCACCGCTGCCACATGCGCGCCTTCTTCGAGGGTAATGGTTTTTACCACGCGCGCGTATCCCGGCGCTTCGATCTGAAAGGCGACGGAACGTTCGTCAGCGACATCCAATACCTCCCAGCGCCGGTAGTTCAGTTCGTCGCCAAGAACATCCTCATTGAACAGCAGGCCAAGGGGATACACCATTTCCGCGTCATCAAGAATCGGGGTCTCCGGCACCAGCTGTATGGAATCACGATGTTCCTCGCCCAACAATACGGTTGCCTGCTTCAACCGTCCGCCCACACGGGTAAACACCAGTTCAAGGCGATCATTACGCAGCGTTACTTCATCCAGCGTCGGGTCCGTGAGTGGCTCGGCAACAGGCGGCAACAAAGCCTCCGTTGCTTCTTCGGCAGGTGTTTCGGCCCGTTTGTCGGACGGCGGCGTTACAGGTTGGGTTTCCCCTTCCGTTTCGATTGCGTCGGACGCAGGCCTGGTCGGTGGTTGCGGCTCCGGCAGGAAAAAATAGGCCCATCCGATCACCAACAGCGTCATCAGCAAAATGGCGATCAGCTGATTGCGCTGGAGTTCCTTATCACGATTATCATCTAACAATGACTATTTCTCCCGTCCCGCTGTTCGGGCTGGATAGTGGCGGGTAATGGGCGTTCCGCTGTCTGTGACGGGGGCGCGACGCGATGTTTTGCCGGTGGCGGCGGGTCGTAGCCGCCCCTGCACAAAGGCTGGCAACGCAACAGGCGCCATACGGCCAGCCCCACGCCCTTTAAAGGGCCGTGAATGCGTATCGCCTCAATGGCATAGTGCGAACAGGACGGCTCAAAACGGCAATGACGACCGAGCACTGGAGAAACCCATCGCTGATACCAGCGGATAGGCGCTATGAGCAGGTTACGCACCATTGCAATAGCGGCTCCTCAGCATTCGGTTGAGTTCCCTGGCGCACGCGGCGCTGGTCATGGACGCGCTTGCGCCCCTGCCCACCACCACCACTTGTGTGCCCGGAGGCATCCGATGCCGGTTCAGGCGGAAAAACTCGCGAATGTGACGCTTCACTCGATTGCGCGTCACCGCATTGCCCACTTTGCGGGATACCACCAGCCCAACCCGGGGCCGGTCGGCCCCGTCCACCAGAATATAGCACAGGAATGCGTATCCCCGTACCTTTTCACCCAGTTCAAACACGCGCTTGAACTCAGGTTTACAGGTTAAGCGCGCGGCGCGGGGAAAAGCATGGTGTTGGGCGGCGCGGCCGTTCATTACCTCGCGAACATGGAATCGGATACAGTGAGCCGCTTGCGACCGCGCCTGCGGCGCGCCGCCACAATTTTGCGGCCGGCTGGCGTCGCGATGCGCGCGCGGAAGCCGTGCGTCCGTATACGCTTCGTATTTGATGGTTGATAGGTTCTTTTCACGACTGTCTCCTCGTAAGTAAAGTCAACGATACAACATGAGTATTTGGATGGGAATGCCCGCGAAACGGGGGCGCGTGTACAAAGGGATACACCGGCGCACGGCTCACAACCCCCAACCGCACCGGCGCGACAAGGATAACACGCGGCCTGTTCCCCGTCCAGTATCGTGAAATTGTACAGGGTACAGTATATAGAAGTCAAGAATTTCACGGTGAGTGACGACGCAACAACCGCGACATACGCCGGTTAACAAGTATGAAGGGCATGTTACACAA
>SLFT01000057.1 GCA_007124105.1 Candidatus Hydrogenedentota bacterium
CACTCGAAAACAAGGGGCAGACTACGGGAGTCATGAAAATCATATAGCATAAATGACGCGGAGTTGTAAGGAAATACGTAGTCTGTTCCTGGTTTTCAGCACAAGAGAAACTCATTGACACATTTGCAGTGCCTGTGTTAATCTAGTATTGATTTTTGCCAAGTGTTATTTTATAATTTGAAACAGGAATAGGAGATACAAGCGATGAAATCAAATGGGTATATGCAGTCCTTTGTGGTTGTGGCGGCGCTGCTGGCGTTTTCTTTTGCCATGACGGGATGCGACCGACGGCCTACGGCGGCGATCGGCGTTGATTTTACCGATGGGGAAGCGCCGCTTGAAGTTTCGTTCACCGACCAGTCCACAACGCCCAGCGGCGAAATCGTTGCGTGGCTTTGGGATTTTGACGATGGCCAAACCAGTGAAGAGCAACATCCAACGCATACGTTCGTATTGCCTGGAACCTATAACGTAAACCTGACCGTCACCAACAGTCACAACCGCAGTGATGACGGCGGCGCTACCATAACAGTAAGAGAACTGCATGATCCGGACGAGCCCGATGAAGGCGAGCCCGATGAAGGCGAACCCGTGGAAGGCGAACCCGTGGAAGGCGAACCCGCCGAGGGCGAGCCTGCGGCCGTTTATGATATGGCCCTGATGGGCTGGGTAAAAACGACTGACGAACTGATTTTGCCCGGGGCGTCCGTCACTGTTGTGGAAACCGGAGCAACCACGCATACCGATTCCCATGGCCTTTACACGTTCCAGCAGGACGATGTTGCCGGCGCCGCTGTTGTAGTCAAAATAGAAAAGCAGGGATACGCCAAATCAAGTGTCCTTGTCGAACTCGCTTCTGATGGTGTGGCGTCCGCTAATTTCACATTAAAACCATTGGCGCTGCCTGCGCCGCTTGACGCGGACGCGGGCGGCGAAGTGGACGACGGGCTGGGCAACAAACTCATTGTACCGCCGAACGCTTTTGTACGCCGGGATAATGGCAAATCGGTAAGCGGGGCGGTGGATGTTCATATTACGCCGCTGGACGTATATGATGAGCGTGATATTGCCGCGTTTCCCGGCGAATTCCGCGCCGTGGCCGCGGGCGCGAAATCCGATGACACAGTACAGCTTGAAACCTTTGCCCTCGCCGATTTCACGGTGATGCAGAACGGCGCGGATTTGGACCTGGCGGCGAACAAGAGCGGCGACGCTGTTATCGAGCTCGCGCTGTCGAGCGAAACCCCGCTCACCGTCGGCGATGAAATTCCGCTTTGGTATTTTGACACGGAGCAGGGACTTTGGACTGAAGAAGGCGCGGGCGTTGTGCAGCAAAACAAAGTGGGGCAGCTGGTATACCGCGCGACGATTCCTCATTTGTCCTGGTGGAACGCTGATGTGCCCGTCTCGCAGACAGACTGCTTTGTGGGCGTTGTCCTGGACGAGGACGGGCAACCGCTGGCGGGCGCTCGCGTGGAATCGCAGGGTATTGATTATCGCGGCGCCAGTTACGCCACCACAAATGCGCAGGGCGAATTTTGTATTGACATCAAACGCGGATCACAAGCGCGTCTTGACCTATATCTTCCCGGCGGCGGTACAGTGATGGTGGATTCCGTGAGTGTAACCGGCGTTGACGCGGGTGCGAATTGCGCCGCGGGCGGGTGTCCAATGCTGCCGGGGCCGCTGGAAGCCAGTCTGGATGGATGCGTCACGGGCGAAGTATTGGATGATCGCGGGCAACCGATAGTCGGAACGACTGTTTACAACAACCTTGGCGGTACGGCCGTCACAGATGAGAACGGCTGGTTCTGCATGAACACCGTCAGCGGCGTCTCCGCTTCCTTTTTCGTTGCGGGACGTCCCCCCGTTGCCGTAACCGTGATTCCAGAGGGCGACTGCGCTACAGGCGGTTGCGCCCATCTGGTCATAGACGTGGACTTCGCCAGGTCAGGCGATTATCTCGGGATGATCATTACGGAGATGGATTTTGAGGACAACACATTATGGGGAGGCGAGGCTGAATATATACTGGATGCGCAAGGCATTTTCCTGCTTGGCGCAGGGTCAGAAGAAGCCGAATATGGATGTACAGTTACAGTGACGGAATGGGAGTTTGAGGAAGAACAGTGGGATGACGACTTTGGGCTCATGGATGGCGGCTGGATGGGAAGTATGCCGGTGGCGTTGGACCCGGGCGCTCCCGGGCGGCTGGAAGTCCTTGATAGCGACGTGGCAGCCGAATTATTCCGCGTGTCCGACATGGAAGGCGCGCATTACCCATTATCTTTCGGGATCTTTGAACTGGACTGGGCCTCTCGAGACGCTTTTATGCCCGGCGACACCCTGGTTTACAGTTGGCCCGGCGGCATGGACATTGGTCCTTTCACCACGCCGCCAACGACAATCCCTGACGAACCCACCGTAACAGCGCCCGCGCTGGAACAGGGCATGACCATTGACCTGGATGCGGATTTGTATGTCGAATGGACGCCCATCGGTGTGGACATGGTGGTTATTTCCGTGGAAAGCATGGTGAATAGTTACGACCCAATGGACGGCTCATTTGGTTTTGCCACAGGGACAGTACAATGTATCGTTGACGACGACGGTTCCTACACAATACAGGCCGACCTGTTGCAGGACTTGCCTCGCGCCGAAAGCGAATACGATTATCAGGAGACGCGCTTTAATATGGTATTCGGCAATATCACACGCATAGAGGGCGTTCCTCTTACCGGGGGCGGCGAAGGCAAACTCACATTGTTTACCAGTTTCTACAAGGGCGGAAACGCGCACGACGGTCATACGCCGCAACAATAATCATTGTCGCGGCATTGCGCGGGCGGACGCTGCATAAGCGTTCGCCCGCTTTTGCTCGGAGTACGCCGCAAATGAAAACGGCCTTTGCCGTCGCGCGTTGCGGTATGCTATAGTACGGGTATACGAGCGGGGCCGGAAATGATTGCTGCGCTGTGGAGGTCCGCGAGGGGTGTGGCGTTTCCTGCTAATGATATACCCTCATGTGTAATCCACAATAAGGATGGTTGCGTTTCGGAACAAGTTGAATTACTTTTAGTGGAGACTACAAATGAACAAGCTGTCCCGTATATGGCTGCAATGGTCACACAGCCGTAAGTTCACCAAGTGTGGCAAGAAATGTAGTTTTCGGGGCCGTTTTCTGGAGATAGACGGCCATGTGGAAGCGGGCGACTTCTGTAAAATACGCAACAATGTGGTCATGCGCACCTCGGGCGACGGCAAGATTATCCTCGGCACTTATTCCGGCATCAGCTACAATTGCTTCTTCGAGGCGCGCACGGTCATTAAAATTGGACGTTTTACAGGCATTGCAGAGTTTACAGTCATTCGCGATACCAATCACGCCGTTATCGGCACCACCGACCACTGGCGTTTAACGCCGTACATTTCACTGCCCATCGTGATCGGCGACGGCTGCATGATTGGCAGCAATTGTTACATTTCACCGGGTGTCGCTATTGGCGACGGCGCCGTGGTGGCGCAGCACAGTGTTGTTACACGGGACATTGGCCCCTTTGAGGTGTGGGCGGGAAACCCGGCACGCAAAATTTCGCATCGGACAAAAGGGGTCCATACGTCCATGCAGAAACGCTACGCGGAACTGATCGACAAATTCGGGGTCAGGTCGAACAGGCACGGTTTTGATAAAGAAGCGGAAGCCC
>SLFT01000530.1 GCA_007124105.1 Candidatus Hydrogenedentota bacterium
GATCGTATTCTCGGCAAACGGGAAGAGCCCAGTGAAACCGTTCGCCGCGGAATCATCATCCCGGACACGGCAAAAGAAAAGCCCCAAGAGGGCAAAGTGATTGCCGTGGGCGCCGGTCGTCTGGATGACAGCGGCAAACGGGTAGCGCCCGAGGTGAAGGTCGGCGACCGCATCCTCATGGGCAAGTACGCCGGCACGGAAGTCAAGATTGACGATGTGGAACACATCATTATGCGTGAAGATGATGTGTTAGCGGTAATCGAGTAACAACCTCAAATCGGAGGAACAAGTTATGCCGAAGCAATTAGAATTTGGTGAAGGCGCTCGTCGCAGCATACTGGATGGTGTGGCGCAGCTGAGCCGGGCCGTAAAAGTTACACTTGGCCCGAAGGGCCGTAACGTGGTCCTGGACAAGAAGTGGGGCGCTCCGACCGTAACAAAAGACGGTGTGAGCGTTGCCAAAGAAATCGAACTTGAAGACAAATACGAGAACATGGGCGCGCAGATGGTGAAAGAGGTTGCATCGAAGACCTCGGACGTTGCCGGCGACGGCACCACCACAGCAACGCTGCTGGCGGAAGCGATTTTCCGCGAGGGGCTGCGTAATGTTACCGCCGGCGCGAATCCCATGGCGCTCAAACGCGGCATTGATCAGGCTACCGATGCGGTGGTTGCGAAGCTGGCCACCATGAGCAAGCAAGTTCGCAACGACAAGGAAGTCATTCGCAATGTTGCGGCCATCAGCGCGAACAGCGACATGGAGATTGGCGACATCATCGCCGAGGCTATGGAGAAGGTCGGCAACGACGGCACCATTACCGTTGAAGAAGCGAAGAGCATTGAGACGACCCTCGAGGTTGTTGAAGGCATGCAGTTTGACAAGGGCTATCTGTCGCCTTACTTCGTGACCGATTCCGAGAACATGACCTGCGTGCTCGAAGACGCCTACATTCTCATTCACGAGAAGAAAATTTCGTCCCTGAAGGACCTGCTTCCGTTGCTCGAGAGCATCGCGAAGACCAACAAGCCATTGCTTGTTATCGCCGAGGATGTTGAAGGCGAAGCGCTGGCCACGCTGGTGGTCAACAAGATTCGCGGCACGTTCCAGGCGGTTGCAGTGAAGGCGCCTGGTTTCGGCGATCGCCGCAAGGCCATGCTCGAGGATATCGCCATTCTTACCGGCGGTCTGTGCGTCACGGAAGACCTTGGTCGTTCCCTTGAAAGCGTACAGGTGTCCGACCTCGGCCGCGCCAAGCGCGTTGTTATTGACAAAGACACCACCACCATAGTCGAGGGCGCGGGCGCGAGCGCGGATATCATGGGCCGCATCAACCTTATTCGCAAACAGATCGAAGAGACTTCTTCGGATTATGATCGCGAAAAATTGCAGGAACGCCTGGCCAAGCTGGCCGGCGGCGTTGCCGTCATTAACGTAGGCGCGGCCACTGAAATCGAAATGAAAGAAAAGAAAGCCCGCGTCGAGGACGCGTTGCACGCCACCCGCGCGGCAGTCGAAGAAGGCATTGTGGCCGGCGGCGGCATCGCTTTGCTGCGTTCCCAGGATGCCATCAAAGACGCTGACATTGACAGTGACGAAGGCATCGGCATGCGCATTGTCAAGCGCGCCCTTGAGGAACCGCTGCGGCAGCTGGCCATCAACGCCGGCGACGAAGGCGCTACAGTCGTACAAAACGTTCGCGCCAAGAAAGGCAATGTGGGCTACAACGCTGAAACGGGCGAATACGAAGACCTGTTTAAGGCCGGCGTACTCGACCCCACCAAGGTTACGCGCACAGCCCTGCAGAACGCGGCAAGTATTGCCGGACTGTTGCTGACGACGGAAGTGCTCGTGGCTGACATACCCGAACCGGAAAAAGCGCCCGCCGGCGGCCCTCCAGGCGGAGACATGGGCGGCATGGGCGGCATGGGCGGCATGTACTAAACCGTTGAATGTTATTATCGTTTCGACCGCGCGTTCCCTGCGAGCGCGCGGTCGTTTTATTTCGCGCGAATTTCTCGCTTGCATTTTTCAAAAAATATGGTATACTTGATATGGATGCGGCAGACCTCCAGGATGCGCCGCCGCCCGAAGCATGATGGAGATTGGGCAAAAAATAAGGAGGTTTTGCGGCGCGAAAGGTGTGCGAGCCGATCCGACAAGAAGAGAGTGTGCTTTTGCGGCACGACTCTGGCAAGGCTTTAAGGAGCGCCCTGCGGGTGTCCTTTAAGGACAGCGGCGCAGCTAGCGCCAAGTAAAGAAACAGCGCGGTCAAGAGCGCTTCCCTGGAGCCGGTTTTTGGGTCTATCGAGCCGCACACGTATGAAGAGCGCTGTAATGCTGTGTCACGAACACCAATAGAAAATCGTTTCGACCGTCCAGGACGAAACACAAAGCGCTTTTCAGTGTGCGGCTCACTTTGTGTTTGCGTTTCGGCTGGTCGTCATCGGCGCGCCCCACGTCTTGCGTGGGTATTGGCGGAAAGATACAGAAATTCCAGATCACGCGGTGCGTTGTTTATCCAAAGTTTCCATGTGTTCCAGAAGCGCAATGCGTTCTTCTTCTGGAAGCGATTTCATGTACGACCGCCAGCCGGGGCACCAACGGGTATGCCAACGCCACAACCGGCCCAACAGAGAACGGGGATTCTTCTCATACCGCCCACGAAACGAGCACGAGTCACAATGTTTCTTAGCCATATTATTGGTTCTACTCCTATACTGCCGACTTAGCATCTGACTGTTCCGGCTGTTCCCCGGTGACAGGAGAAGACGCGACATCGTATCTCTTTGCGATAACTATCTGCCAACAAATCAAAACACGTCATCCTGGGCGCACCAAAAACAATCTATTCTACATCACCTCGCATGAGCGGCGAAGGCAGCGGCGCAGGTCCAGCAAAAAAACCGCCGGGAAAACGCTTCATGAACTTGGCGCAACCATGCCTTGCCGTGGCGCATTCTCCACCGGGCGACATCCAGACACAAAGACTTTCTTATTTCCCCAGGCGCTTATTCACCAATCTTTTTCGCCAGCCACACCAGGTTTTCCGCGAAGTGGGTCACCGTTTCCAGCGCTTCCGTGTCTTCCTTGATGTCGCCAATGGCCCGGCCGAATCCGACATTCCAATAGCTGCTTCCCGGCACGACCATGTCCATGATCATGAACCAGAACATAATTTGCGCGAGGGTAAAATTCTGTCCCGCGCGACGCGCTACGGTCACCGGCCCACCCAGTTTACGGGAGAACACATTACCGTTTGCGCGTCCCACATAACCCGCCCGGTCCATGAGTGCGGTAAGGTTGGCCGTTGCGGACCCGAAGTAGACAGGGGAACCCAACAAAATAATATCCGCGTCCCGCATGGCGTCATAGATTTGCTGAAACGCGTCGTCCTGGACAGCGCACCGATTATCCTTGGTCTTGAAACATGATCCACAGGCGGTACATGGCTTCACGGACTTTTCCGAAAGACGCACCATCTCGCCTTCTATGCCGCCATCGGCCAATACTGCCAAAGATTTTTCCAATAACGCTTCGGTATTGCCGCCCGTGCGGGCGCTTCCATTGATCGCTATCGCTTTCATTGCATCTCCCTTTCAGTTTTTTGTTTTTATCTCTGAGCTGGCGACAAGCCGTTAATGGCACAGCGTTCCTTCGTTTTTTATGTATATCGCGCCTGCGGGTGAAACGAGAC